>JAAZAC010000217.1 GCA_012514545.1 Actinomycetales bacterium
CGAGGACGCAGCGCCGCTCGCGGACCATCGCCGCCCGGTAGTCGTCCCAGTCGGGGTGCTCGCCGGCCGCGAGCCGGTAGTACTCGACGAGCAGGTCCATCGCCTCCGGCAGGGAGACGATCTCCACGCGCCCCTCGACCTGCACCCAGTCGCCGTAGAACCGGTCGGTGAACGCGCACAGCCACGCGCGCGGGTCGCGGCGCAGGTTGTGCACCTTCATCGCGGTCTCGCGCGTGCTGACGAGGAGGCGACCGGCGTCGTCGGAGGTCACGGTGACCGGGGAGAGCTGCGGGGCGCCGTCGCGGCGGCGGGTGGCGAGGACGGCGTGGTGGTGCGTGCGGCAGAACTCGAGGGCCCGTGCGATGTCCATGCCGGTCATCCTCACCTACCGTGGCGACGTGAGCAGGTTCGTCATCGACGCGGGCACGGCGCTGAGGATCGTCACCGAGGGCGTGGTCGTTGCGCCCGGCCACGAGCTCCTCGCCCCGACCCTGTGGCGCTCGCAGGTGCTGGCCACCCTCCACGAGGCGGTCGCGCGCGGGGAGCTGCCGGCCGACGTCGCGCTCGCCCGGCTGGACGCGGTCGGCCGTCTGCCGGTGCGGCTGCTGGGCGACGCGGTACTGCGGCGCAACGCCTGGAAGGTCGCCGACGCGCTCGGTCATGCGAGCACGTACGACGCCGAGTACGTCGCCCTCACGAAGCTGCAGGGCGACGCGCTCGTCACCGCGGACCCGGAGCTCGCGCGCGCCGCGGCGACGCTCGTGCGGGTGGCGCCGTTCGAGGAGCTCACCGCGGGCTGAGGCCGGTCACCCGGGGCCGGGCCCCTCGCCGTCGGCGTCGGCAACTTCGGGCGTCGGCCGCCGCGTCGGCGCCCTCAGGCCTCGGCGACCTCCGCCGCGAGCGCGCCCGCGATCTCCCGCGCCCACGCGGCGATCTGGTCGAAGTCGCGCCAGTCGCCCTTGGGCACGAACCGCCCGAACGGCCCGCCCATGTCCTCGCCCGAGCGGCCCGCGAACGTCGCGTACCCGCGCGCGTCGACGTCGAGGCGCCGCATCGACGGGTCGACGACGCCGGGCCCGGCCTTCGCCACCGCCGTGTCGCCCTCGGGGCTGCCGCCCGTGGGCCCGCTGCAGAACAGCCACGTGGGCATGGCGCGCAGCTCGGCGCGGTGCTGCTTGACGAACTTCCGCGCCTCGGCCGCCCACCGGCCCATGTAGACGCCGCTGCCGACGACGGCGGCCCGGTACCCGACCAGGTCCGTCACCGTCGCGGCCTCGCGCGCCTCCGCGTCGAGACCCTCGGCCCGCATCGCCTCCGCGATCGCCTGTGCGATCTCCGCCGTCCCGCCGTACTTGCTCGCGTACGCCACGAGCACCCGACCGCTCATCCCGCGCCTCCCCCGGTGGCCGCCCGTCCCACGCTCCTCGCGCCGGGGCGGGCGTTCGAGGGCGGAAGGTCCCGGTTCGCCGCGTCTCGCCCAGCGGGTGGAAGTGTCGGGGATGGGACGAATCACCCTCTCCGGCGGGCCTCGCGTCGCTACCCTCTGGCCTGGACTTCGAGCGAGGGGGGCCGGACGTGGGTCAGATCAGGACCAGCGACGTTCGTCGTTCCGCCGGGGGCGCGGCACGGTTTCCCGGAGGCGCCGATGCGGGCTGATCCCTCGCCCCGGGCCGCGCGGGGCGCCGTCGTCGTCCTGGCCGCTGCGGCCCCGCTCGCCGCCTGCGCCGGGGGCGGGACCCTGCTGCGCGAGTCGGACTTCGTGGGCGTCACCGGCGCCACCCACGAGCGGGCCTGGCCGCCGCCCGGGCAGTCGTGGTGCGGATCACCTTCGCGGGTCAGCGCGTCACACAGCAGTCGACGCTCTCGTTCGCCGAGGACTACC
>JAAZAC010000022.1 GCA_012514545.1 Actinomycetales bacterium
CCGAGGAGCATCAGCGTGAAGCCGACGAGCCAGTTGATCTCGCGCGGCTTGCGGAACGCCCCGGTGAAGAACACCCGCATCATGTGCGTGACGATCGCCGCGAGGAACAGCAGCGCCGCCCAGTGGTGGATCTGCCGGATGAGCAGGCCGCCCGTGACCTCGAACGAGATGTCGAGCACGGAGGCGAACGCCTCGGACATCTCGACGCCGTTCATCGGCGCGAACGAGCCCTCCCACACCGTGTGCCCCATGCTCGGCACGAAGAACAGCGTGAGGAAGATGCCCGTCAGCAGCAGGACGACGAACGAGTAGAGGGCGATCTCCCCGAGCAGGAACGACCAGTGGTCGGGGAACACCTTGCGGGCGGCGTTCTTGACGAGCAGGCCGATGCCCGTCCGCTGGTCCAGCCAGTCGGCGGTGGCGGCGGCGCCCTTGCTCCCTCGGCTCACTTCAGACGCTCCCAGAAGCTCGGCCCGATGGGCTCGTGGAAGTCGCTCTGCGCGACCAGGTAGCCCTCGTCGTCGACGGTGATCGGCAGCTGGGGGAGCGGCCGGCTGGCGGGCCCGAAGACCACGCGCGCGCCGTCGGCGACGTCGAACGTCGACTGGTGGCAGGGGCAGAGCAGGTGGTGGGTCTGCTGCTCGTAGAGCGCCACCGGGCAGCCCACGTGCGTGCAGATCTTGGAGTAGGCGACGATGCCCTCGTAGGACCAGCCCTCGCCCTGCTCGGACTTCAGGTCCTTCGGGTCGAGGCGGACCATGAGGACGACGGCCTTGGCCTTCTCCTCGATCCAGCGCTCCGAGTCGCGCAGGCCCTCCGGGATGACGTGGAAGGCCGAGCCGACCGTGACGTCCGAGGCCTTGATGGGCTCGCCGGACGGGTCCTTGGTGAGGCGCACGCCCTTGCGCCACATGGTGTGGCGGAACGCCCCGACGTTCCAGTCGCCCCCGACCTCGCCGACGAGCGGCACGGCCAGCGACAGCGGGAACAGCGCGAGCGCCGAGATCATCGCGCCCTTGAGCACGCCGCGGCGGGCGATCCCGGAGTCCTCCGCGCCCTCCTCGAGGACGGCGACCGCGCCCTCGCGCACCTCGGGCGGGCTCTTCTGCGGGTGGCGCTCCTCGACCACGTCGCGGTCGGACATGAGCGTCTTCGCCCAGTGGATCGCGGCCGCCCCGATGCCGAACAGCACGAGGAAGAGCGCGCCGCCGAGCACCATGGTCGACGTGCGCACGCTCGCCACGGTGTCGCCGGGGCGCACGAGGACGTACGCGACGATCAGGCCGATCGTGCCGAGGACGGAGAGCCCGAAGAGCGCCGCGACCTGGAGGGTCGCCCGGCGCGCGGCGGCCGGGTCCTCGTCCGTGAGCCGGGGGCGGTGCGGCGGCAGGCCGGGGTTCTCGAAGCGCTCGGGCAGCTCCGACGGCCCGACGGCCCCCGCGGGCTCGTGCCGGGTGACCTCGTGCGAGGCGCGGGACTCGCTCATGCGGACTTCGCTCCGATCCAGACGGCGGCCCCGATGAGGGCGCCCATGCCGACGATCCACACCCACAGGCCCTCGACGACGGGGCCGACGGCGCCGAGGTCGGTGCCGCCCGGCGAGCCCTGGTGCTGCTGGTCGAGGAACGCGATGACGTCGCGCTTGTCCTCGGGGGTGAGGTTCGCGTCGTTGAACACCGGCATGGACCCGGGGCCCGTGAGCATGGCCTGGTAGACGTTCCGCGGCGACGTCGAGGCCAGCGACGGCGCGTACTTGCCCTGCGTGAGCGCGCCGCCCTTGCCGATGGCGCCGTGGCACATCGCGCAGTTCGTGCGGAAGAGCGCCATGCCGTTCGCGGGGTCGCCGAGCGCGGGGTCGACCTGCTCGTCCGTCGGGACGGCCGGCCCCGGGGCGAGCGAGGCGACGTACGCCGCGAGCCGGCGGACCTCCTCGGCGTCGAACACCGGCGGCTTGCTCGGCGCCTGCGGGCCGGTGGCCTGCATGGGCATCCGGCCGGTGCTGACCTGGAAGTCGACGGCCGCGGCGCCGACGCCGACGAGGCTCGGCGCGTTCCCCCGGCCCTCGGCGTCGGTGCCGTGGCAGGTGGCGCAGTTGGCGCGGAAGAGGGCCTGGCCGGCGGCGACGTCGTCCTCGCTCACGGCGGCGGCCTCGGCGGGGCTGGGGCTGAGGGCCGCGTACACGGCGCCCGTGACGAACAGCGCCAGCATGAGCAGCACCACCGGTGCCATCCGGTGGTGCCGACGGTCAGCGATCGCCTTCACGCAGCGGTCCCCAGCTTTCTGATGAGGCGGGCGACGGGGGCGCCCCTCATCCGATCGGTCATCGGATCAGGTAGATCGCGCCGAAGAGCGCGATCCAGACGACGTCGACGAAGTGCCAGTAGTACGAGACGACGATCGCCGTCGTCGCCTCGTGGTGCCCGAACCGGCGCGCGCTGAACGACCGGCCGAGGAGGAAGAGGAAGGCGAGCAGCCCGCCGATGACGTGCAGCCCGTGGAACCCGGTGGTCAGGTAGAAGACCGAGCCGTACGGGTGCGAGTTGATCGCGACCCCGTGGCCGATGAGCTCGGCGTACTCGTAGACCTGGCCGCCGATGAACGCGGCGCCCATGAGGAACGTCAGGGTCGTCCACTCGTGCATGCCCCAGCGGTTGACCTGCAGGAGCGAGCCGGTGCGGTGCGGCTGGAACCGCTCGGCGGCCCAGACGCCCATCTGGCAGGTCACCGAGCTCAGCACGAGGATCGTCGTGTTGATCGCCGCGAAGGTCAGGTTGAGCTTCTGCGTCTGCTCGGCCCACATCTCGGGCAGCGCGGCCCGGGTGGTGAAGTACATCGCGAAGAGGCCCGCGAAGAACATGAGCTCGGAGGCGAGCCACACGATGGTGCCGACCGAGACGGGGTTCGGTCGGTTGACGCTCAGCTGCGGGCGGGCGGCGACCGCCGTCGTAGTCGACACGCCCGCCATTATGGCCGATCCCGGGACTTTGGACCTACTCCCGGGGCCCGCGAGTTGGGCCCATCCGGACACCCGTGCCCGCCGGACGCCGCCGCCGCCGTGCCGCGCCGTCGTGCGAAGATGCGGAGGACGTGTCCGGCGGACGAGTGAGGGTGAGATGCGCGACGAGTGGGACGTGGCGGAGGGCACCGATGTCGAGCCCGTGTGCAGGGTCCTCCTGTACAGCGACCACCCCCAGACCCGTGAGGCCGTGCTCCTGGGCGTGGGCACGCGCGCCGCGAAGGACCTGCCCCGCATCGAGTGGGTCGAGGTCGCGACGCCCGCGATGGTCGTGACGCGCGCGGAGTCGGAGCACTTCGACCTGCTCGTGCTCGACGGCGAGGCCGGCAAGGCCGGCGGCATGGGCCTGTGCCGCCAGCTCAAGGACGAGATCTTCCGGTGCCCGCCCGTGCTCGTCCTCGTGGGCCGGCGGGAGGACCTGTGGCTCGCCTCCTGGTCCGAGGCCGACGCCGTGCTGGCCCGCCCGCTCGACCCGCTGGAGCTCCAGGAGACCGTCGCCCGCCTGCTCCGGGCACCCGCGGAGGACCGGAGATGACCACGCCGCCGGTGCCGCCCGCGGACCCGGCACGCGCCGCCGCCCCCACGTGGCCGCGGCTCATCACCGCGCTCCTCGAGCGGCGCGACCTCACGCCCGCCGAGACGCGCTGGGCGATGGGGCAGGTCATGGAGGGCGAGGCGAGCCCGGTGCACCTCGCCGGCTTCCTCGTCGCGCTGCGCGCGAAGGGCGTCACGGTCGGCGAGCTCACGGGCTTCGCGGACGAGATGCTCGCCCACGCGCACCGGATCAGCGTCCCGGGGCGGTGCGTCGACGTCGTCGGCACGGGCGGCGACCTCAAGCACACGGTGAACATCTCCACCATGGCCGCCCTCACGGTCGCGGGGACGGGCGTGCGCGTGGTCAAGCACGGCAACCGGGCGGCGTCGTCGTCCACGGGCACGGCGGACGTGCTGGAGGCGCTCGGGATCCGGCTCGACCACGAGCCGTCGCGCGTGGCCGAGCTGGCCGAGGAGGTCGGCATCACCTTCTGCTTCGCGCAGCGGTTCCACCCCTCGATGCGCCACGCGGGTCCCGTCCGCGCGGGCCTCGGCGTGCCGACGGTGTTCAACTTCCTCGGGCCGCTGACGAACCCCGCCCAGCCGGGCGCCGTCGCGATCGGCGTGCCCGACGCGTCGATGGCCGCCCTCATGGCGGGCGTGCTGGCGGCGCGGGGCACCTCCGGGCTGGTCTTCCGCGGGCCGGAGGGCCTCGACGAGCTCGCCCCCGCGGGCGTCTCGCAGGTCTGGTGGGTGCGCGACGGCGAGGTGACGGAGGTCGCCGTCGACGCGGCCGCCGACGTCGGCCTCGCGCCCGTGACGATCGCCGACCTGCGCGGCGGGCAGCCGGCCGAGAACGCCGACGTCGTGCGGCGCTACCTCGCGGGGGAGCGCGGCCCGGTGCGCGAGACGGTGCTGCTCAACGCGGCGGCCGCGCTCGTCGCGGAGGGCTCGACGCCGGGCACGGACGCCGGCCCGCTGGCCGATCGGCTGCGCGCGGGCGTCGCGGCGGCCGCCGCCGCGGTGGACGACGGGCGCGCGGCCGCGGTGCTCGAGCGCTGGGTCGCGGCCTCGCAGCGCGCCTGAGCCCGATCTCGCCGGAGACCGAGGTCAGCGCACGGGCCCGGCGGCCCGGCCCCGTCCCCGCTCAGTCCTCGAGGCCGAGCGCGAAAGCCGCGTCGAGGTCGTGCGCGGAGTAGGACCGGAACGCGATGTACGTCTGCGTGCGCAGCACGCCCGGGACCTTGCTGATGCGGTCCGCGATGACGTCGGCGAGCTGCTCGTGCTCGCGCACGCGCACCATCGCGATGAGGTCGACCTCGCCGGTCACGGAGTAGACCTCCGACACGCCCGCCACCTCGGCGACCTCGGCGGCGATCTCCGGGATGCGCCCGGGGTCGGTGTCGATGTGGACGATGGCGGTGATCATGGGCCCCTCCGGTCGCGTGCGGCGTGCCCCCATCATGCCGCGCTCGGCGCGTGCCCGTCGCTCACCCGGCGCAGCGCCGCGGCGAGCGGGCTCGCCCCGTCGCCGGGCCGGTGCCGGTAGGCCTCGGCGCCGCGGACCGGGCACGCCCAGCCCTCGCCGACCTCGATGAGCCGCACGTCCGGCTGCTCGAGCCAGCGCAGCACGATGTCGGTCTCCTCGGGGTGCGCGGCCGAGGCCGGCAGGGTGGGCGGTGGGGCCTCCTCGGCCGTGGCGAGCAGGGCGTCGACGGCGGGCCGCGGGTCGGCCCCGGGCGGCGTCGTCACCGTGGCGCAGAGCCGGCCGTGCCGCACGACGACGATCTCCCACCCGCCGTCCCCGTGCGGCCGGGCGGCGACGAGCTGGGCGTGCGCGGCGATCCGGCGCGACCGCTGGGCGCGCGCGGCGCCCCGCAGGAAGGCCTCGAGCCGGTCGCGCCACTCGGCGGCCTCCTCGAACCGCTCCGCCGCGGTGAGCGCCCTGATGCGCGCCGCGTGCACCTCGACCACGGGCGTCGGGTCGACGAGCATCGCGTGCCGGACCTGCGCGACGACCTCGGCGTACTCGGCCTCCGACTGGCCCCCGACGCACGGGGCGCCGCACCTGCCCATGTCCGCCAGGGCGCACGCGCTCGCGCCGGGGGCGGGGGTGCGGGGCAGCCGGCGGGTGCACTGGCGCAGCCGGAACGTCGCCTCGAGGGCCTCGAGCGCGGCCTGCGCCGCCGCCTGTCCCGCGAACGGGCCGATGTGGGCCTCCGCCTCGCCGGGGCGGGGGCCGCCGTCGGGCCGCACCTGCCGGACGACGGACAGGCGGGGGTAGGGCTCGGCGGTGAGCCGCACCCACGGGAGGCGCTCGGGCGCCCGCGAGCGGCGGTTGTACCGCGGCGACGTCTCGGCGATGAGCCGCAGCTCGCGCACGCGGGCCTCGAGCACGGTGCCGCAGACGATGGGCACGACCTGCTCGGCGAGGCCGACCATCTCGTTCATCCGGCGGCGGTGCTCGGCCGCGGTGAAGTAGCTGCGCACGCGGTTGCGGATGGACGTGGCGGTGCCCACGTAGAGGACCTCGCCGTTCGCGCCGCGGAACTGGTACACGCCGGGGGCGTCGGGCAGCCCGTCCGCGAGGTGGCGCTTGCGCCGGCGCGCGGGGGGCACCGGGTCCGCCGCGGTGGCGAGGTCCTCGAGGTGGGTGATGCCCAGCGGGCCGAGCCGGGCGAGCACGCCGTGCAGCACGTCGACGGTGGCCCGCGCGTCGGACAACGCGCGGTGCTCCGGCGCGACCGCCGTGCGGAAGAACGCCGCGAGGGTCGCGAGCTTGTGGTTGGGCACCTCGTCGCGCGTCACCGCGCGGCGCGCCAGGGCGACCGTGTCGACGACCTGGTTGCCCGGCCAGTCGTAGCCGTGCTGGCGCGCAGCGGCCTCGAGGAAGCCGATGTCGAAGGGGGCGTTGTGCGCGACGAGGACGGCGCCGCGGATGAACTCGAGGAACGACGGCAGGACCTGCTCGATGCGCGGCGCCGTGCGGACCATCGAGGTGGTGATGCCCGTGAGCGCCGCGATGAAGGGCGGCACCGGGACGCCCGGGTCCACGAGGGTCTGGAACTCGCCGAGCACCTCGCCGCCGCGGACCTTCACGGCGCCGATCTCCGTGATCGCGGCCGTCGTGGGAGTCCCGCCCGTGGTCTCGAGGTCGACGACGACGAAGGTCACCTGGGACAGCGGGGTGCCGACGTCGTCGAGCGTCGGCTGGAGGTGACGCGGGGCCGGCGCCGCACCCGCCGCGGCGGGGGAGGAGCCGGTGTCGAGCATGGCCCGACGGTAGTGCGGGGCGCCGACACGGCCGCGGCCGCCGCGCCGGGCCGCCCCGCCGGCTCACCCGTGCGCACCCTCCGTGTCGCAGGGTGTGCCTGCGCGCGTGCCGGACGGCGCGTGGCGGGTGTGTCGGAGGGGGGCCCTAGCGTGACCGGCATGATCATCGACTGCGGTGAGTGCGCGGTCCGCGGCGACGCCTGCGCCGACTGCGTGGTGACCTTCCTGACGATCCCCATGCGCCCGGTGGCCCCTGGCGCGGCGTCCGGCCCGGCGGACCCGGGCGTCGACACGCGGGTCGAGCTCGACGCCGCGGAGCGGGGCGCGCTCGACGTCCTCGCGGACTCCGGGCTCGTCCCGCCCCTGCGGCTGCGGCGCGTGGTCTAGCGCGCGCCCGAGCCGGCCCCCGTCCCGGCCCCCGCGTCCGTGGGCGCCGCCTCGGCGTAGATGGCCTCGATCTCCGCGCTGAAGTCCTTGAGCACGCGCTCGCGGCGCACCTTCAGCGACGGGGTGAGGTAGTCGTTCTCCACGGTGAAGTCGGTCGTGAGGATGCGGTAGCGGCGGATCGACTCCGCGCGCGACACCGCGCGGTTCGCCCGCTCGACGGCCCGGTCGAGCGCGGCGAGCACGCGGGGGTGCGTGGCCGCCGTCGGGACGTCCATGTCCGGCAGGTCGTGGGTGGCGAGCCAGCCGGGCAGCGCCTCCGCGTCCAGCGTGACGAGCGCGCCGATGTACGGCCGCGCGTCGCCCACGACGACGACCTGCGACACGAGCGGGTGGCCGCGCAGCCGGTCCTCGAGCACCGCCGGCGCGACGTTCTTGCCGCCCGCGGTGACGATGATCTCCTTCTTGCGGCCGGTGATCCGCAGGTAGCCGTCCTCGTCCATCGAGCCGAGGTCGCCCGTGCGGAACCAGCCGTCCTGGAGGGCCTCGGCGGTCGCGGCCTCGTTGTCGTGGTACGCCCGGAACACCTGGACGCCCTTGACGAGGATCTCGCCGTCCTCGGCGATCCGGATGGAGGTGCCGGGCAGCGGCGGGCCGACCGTGCCGATCTTGACCCGCTCGGGCACGTTGACGTTCGTCGGGGCGGTGGTCTCCGTCAGGCCGTAGCCCTCGAGCACCGTCAGGCCCATGCCGCGGTAGAAGTGCCCGAGCCGCTCGCCGAGGGGCGCGCCGCCCGAGATCGCCCACGCGGCCTGGCCGCCGAGCACCGCGCGGAGCTTGTGCAGCACGAGGACGTCGGCGACCTTGTGCTGCAGCCGCAGCCACAGGCTCGGGCCCTTCGGGGTGTCGAGCGCGCGGGAGTAGACGATGGCCGTCTTCGCGGCGCGCTGGAAGATCCCGCGCTTGCCGCCCGCCGCCGCCTTCTGCTCGGCGGAGTTGTAGACCTTCTCGAACACGCGCGGCACCGACAGGATGAACGTCGGCCGGAACGTGCCGAGGTCCGCGACGAGGTTCTTCGTGTCCGGCGTGTGGCCCAGAACCGCGCCCGCGGGCACCACGAGCACCTCGATGAACCGCGCGAACACGTGCGCGAGCGGCATGAACAGCAGCGTCCG
>JAAZAC010000218.1 GCA_012514545.1 Actinomycetales bacterium
AGGCCCGCGACGATGGCGGCGAGCTGGTCACCGCTCGTGCGGTCCAGGTTGTCCGACATGGCCATGAGGAGCCCGTCGGCCGACACCACGAGGGTGTGCCGGGTACCCGGAACCGTTCTGACGAAGTTGTCGAGGAGCCAGCCGAAGTTGGCGGCTTCCGAGCTGATCGCTGTCACGTGTCCTCCTTGAGATGTCCGGCCTGGTGGTGCGTGGGGGGTCGGGTCACCATGTGGCGTCCCTGTGTGTCAGGTCGGTGTCCGGAGTCGTGACGGGCTCGCCCCGTCCGGTCGGACTCTCTTCCGTGCTACCGGCGTGGCCGACGTCGCCGGCGGTCTGTGCGCCGTCCCCGGCCAGCTGGCGCCCGCGGGTGGTGCCCGCCTGGAAGCTGGACAGCAGGGAGCGGACCTGGTTGGCGTCGCGCGCCGGACGCGGCGCGGACGGCTTGCTGATCTCCGGCGCCGCGGGCACCGCGGTGGGCGTGCGCCGGGCGAGCTTCGACGTGCCACCCGCGACGGTCTGCGGGCGGTAGGTCGAGAGCTGGTTGAGCTCGGCGAGCGCCTGCTGGGCGATGTCCGCCCGCTGCGCCAGCATGCTCGTCATCTCCTCGTCGAAGCCGAACATCGGCTGCGGCGTGAAGGTGGTCGAGGCGTACGGGGCACCGCGGCCGGGCTGCGCCGACGGCGCGGGCGCCTCCGGAGCCGACGCGGTGGCCGCGGGCTCCTGCGGCTCCGGGGCCGGGGTCTCGGCGGCGGGCTGCGCCTGCTGCCAGCCGCCGTCGGGCTCGGCGGGACGCGGCTCGGGCACCATCGGCGCCGACGGGCCGGCCGGGCGCCGCGGCGGGGACCACTGCGCGACGTCGAGCGAGGGCGACGACCACGGCGGCGGGTCACCCGGGAGCCACGTGGGCGGGGGCAGCTCGGAGGCGGGCGTCGGCTCGGGAGCCGGCGCGGGCGCCGGGGCGGGAGCCGGGGCCGGGGCGGCCTCGGCGACCGCGTGCGTGCCGGCGCCGGCCGCGCCCCAAGCCGACTGGCGCACGGGCGTCTCGGACCGCGGGACCCCGACGGTCGGGGCCTGGCCGGCGGGCGCGAAGACCGGGAAGTCGCCGGCGGGCGCCGCGGCCTCCGGGGCGGGCACCGTGGCCTCCGGGGCGGGCACCGTGGCCTCCGGGGCGGGCACCGTGGCCTCGGGGGCGGGCACCGGCGCGGCGGGCACCGGCGGCACGACCGGCGCGGCGGCGGCCGGCGCGACCGCGGGGGCCGCCGTCTCCTTCGGGGCCTTCGGGCGGCGGCGGAACAGGCCGCGCCGCTTCTCACGCTGCTGGCTGCGCAGGCTGCGCCGCGTGGGCGCCTCGACGATCTGCGGCGCGGCGAGGCCCGGCTCGGCGACCGCGGGCGCGGCCTCCGCGGGCTCCTGCGCAGGGGCGGCCTCGGCCGCGGGGGCCTCGACGTTCGCGGCGGGCGCCGCGGGCGTCTCGACGGGCGCGGGCGGCCAGGGGACGCCGACCGTCGGCGGCGTCGCCGAGGCGAAGACCGGGAAGTCGGCCTGGGCCGGGGCGGGCTCGCCCGCGGGGGCCTCGGCCTCCGCGGCCGCGGCCTCGGGCGCGAACGGGGCGGCCTCGGCCACCGCCTCCTGCGGCAGGTGCTCGCCGGCGGTGACGTCCACCGCGGGGGCGTCGGGCGCGAACGCCTCGTCGCCGTACTCGTCCTCGTCCTCGACGAGGGCGGGGATGACGATGGGCTCCTCGGCGGGCTCGGCGGGCTCGTCGCCGCCCTCGCCGCGCTGGAAGAACGCGGCGGCACCGGTGGCGGCCTGCGCCAGGCGCTCGACGGCGTCCACCTCGCCCAGGTCGGCGTCCCCCGCACCGGCCTCGGCGACGGCCGCCGCCGCGAGCTCGGCGCGGCGGGAGCGGAAGCCCGCGAACATCGCGGTCCGGCCCTCGATGCTCGTGGCACCCGAGCCCGGGGCGCCGGCGCCCGCCGCGGGCGCCTCCGGCGCGACCGGCGCGGCCGGCGTCGTCGGCCGGCGGGTGGGCAGGCCGGACGCCGTCGTGGCGGGCGGGGCGGGGGGCTGGTCCGTCGTCGGCGTGCGCACGGGCAGGCCGGACGGCGTGGCGGCGGGCGCCTGCGGCGGCAGGACCGGCGCCTCGGCGGCCGGGGCCTGCTCGTCCTCACCCTCCGCGCGCCGGCGCGGCACGAGCGGCGTCGACGTCTCGATGATCGGCGGCTGCCACGTCTCGTTCGCGGCCGCCGTCGCGCCGGCGAGGGCGTCGGGCGACGGGGCCAGCGGGATCGCGGGCGCGGCGGCGGTGTCGCCCGCGGTGATGTCCCAGGCGGGCGCGGCGTCGCCGTGCGCGCGGCGCTTGGGCAGGCCGGTCGCCGTCGTGCCCTCGACGAGGGAAGCGACGTCGACGGGCTGCGCCGGGTTCTCCGCGGACCCGTACGCGCCGGCGGGCACGTCCTCGACGGCGTCGGGGGCGGGCGCGTACGCCGTGTCGTGCACGACGGCGGCCGCCTCCTCCGGGCGGACGAAGCCCTCGATCCGGGCGTGCTGCGTCGGCGGGGTGATCGGCAGCGCCTCCGGGTTGACGAAGAGCACGAGCGGCATGCGCACCGTGACGAGCGTGCCCCGGCCCTCCGGCCCGAGCGACAGCTCGACGGACGCGCCGAGGCGGGCCGAGATGCGGCCGACGACGTAGAGGCCGAGGCGCTGGGCGCCGAGCACGTCGCTCGCGGACGACGTCTTCAGGCGGGAGTTCGCCAGGGCGAGCTCGTCCGGCGTCATGCCGAGGCCCTGGTCGAGGATCGTGATGATGACGGCCGACTCGTCGATGCCCGTGGAGACGTGGACCGGCGAGCCCGGGTCGGAGAACACCGTCGCGTTCTCGAGCAGCTCCGCGAGCATGTGCGCGGTCGGCAGGGCGGTGTGGCCCAGCATGAGGGGGTCGACCGGCAGCTCGAGCTGGATCCGCTCGTAGTGCTCGATCTCGGACGACGCGGTCCGGATCACGTCGGAGGTCGGCAGGGGCTCGCGCAGCCGGCGCCCGGTGTCGATCCCCGCGAGGACGAGGAGCGACTCGCTGTTGCGGCGCATGCGGGTCGCGAGGTGGTCGAGGCGGAACAGGTCGGCCAGCGTCTTCGGGTCCTCCTCCGCGCGCTCGAGCGCGTCGATGAAGGACAGCTGCCGGTTGAGGAGGACCTGGTCGCGGCGGGCCACGTTGACGAACATCTCCGCGATGGACGCGCGGAGGGCGGCCTGCTCCTGGGCGACCTCGATCGTCGTCTGGTTCACCTCGTTGAACGCCTGCGCGAGGCGCCCGATCTCGTCGCGCGAGGTGACCGGGATCTTCGTCAGCCGCAGGTCCGGGCCCTGACCGGGGATCGCGACCTGCTCGACGAGGTTCGGCAGCTCGTCGCGGACCGTCGTCGCCGCCTCGGTCAGGCGCCGCACCGGGCGGACGATCGCGCGGGCGATCGAGAGCGCGATGACCACGGACAGGATGACGGCGAGGGCCGTGACGGAGATCGACAGGGCCGCCTGGCGGAGGGCCGCGTTCGCGACCGCGTTCGCGCGGTTGTCGGCCTGCTGGTTGATCGCCGCGGCGGTCTCGGTGAGCTCGTCGATCTGGTTCTGCGCGGCCTCCTGCCACTCCTCAGGGCTGGTGTTGAGGAGCTGGACCTCGGTGATCGTCCGGAAGTTCGTGCGCAGCGCGGGGAAGCGGTCGACGGCGGTGTTCGTGGAGAGCACGACCTCGGTGACCTGGAAGTCCTCGTCGAACTGGAGCGCCAGCGCGCTCACCGCGGCGCTCACGTCGAGTCGGAACTCGTTGTGGTCCTCGATGATCTGGGCCATCGCCTGCAGGTCGGCGTCGTTCTCCACGCCCGCGTGCATGGCGGCGAGGATCTGGCTGCCCAGCGCCTGCTCGTGCTCGTAGGCCTCGATGAGGCGGGTGACGTAGGAGCTCGTGTCGAGGATCGCCGCGAGGCGCCGGTCGCCCAGGGTCGCGGCGACCTGGCCCGAGAAGCCGGAGACGATCTCGGCGATCGACGAGTACGACCGGTCGACGGTGAGCATCGCGACCTGGCCGGCGTTGACGAACGAGCGCGCCGAGCTCAGCACACCGAGCTGGGCGTCGAGGGCGGCGAACGCCTCGCGCGTCGTCGCGTCGAGGGACTCCATGTCGACCTCGCGCGCGGCACGCCGGTACCGGTTCAGCGCGGTGTCGGTCGCCTCCCGGACGGCCTCGATGTCGGTCGTCGCGAGGGCCTCCTGGCGCAGTGGCCCGAGGAGCTCGATGGAGGCGGCACGCTCGTCCTGGATCGCCTGGGCGAGGAGGCGCGACTGCTCGAGGGCGTCGAGGACGTCCTGCACGGCGCGGGTGCTCCGCACGTCCTGCAGGGCCTGCCACGAGAGGAGGCCCGCCAGCAGGAACAGCACGAGCACGGGCACGGACAGGGCCGCCAGGACCTTGCCCCGAATGCCCAACCTGCGAAGCATGGCATCTCCTTCACTGTGCGGAGTTGCGCAGCCCCGCACAACGTGCTGGATCCCGACTGGCGCCCTGGTCGGTCGCCGCCGTCGCATGAGCATCGGCGCAGGCCCGGCTCGGCATTAGTCCGAACGAGCATCCAGACCAGCGCGTCACACGATATCGGCCTTTTTTCACCCGCCTGCAACACTCATGTGCATGCGGATTCTCGACGTCGTGAGGCCCGGGCAGCACGGCGCGCTGACCGTACGGGAGGTTCCCGACCCGGTCCCGAGGGGGGACGAGGTGGTCGTCGCGGTGGCCGGCGCGGGCGTGAACCGGGCGGACCTGCACCAGCGTCGGGGGCTGTACCCGCCGCCCCCGGGCGCGCCGGCCTGGCCCGGCCTGGAGGTCGCGGGGATGGTGGTGGCCGCCGGCCCGGACGCGACCTGGTCGCCCGGTGACCGCGTGACCGCCCTGCTCGAGGGCGGCGGGTACGCCGAGCGCGTCGCCGTCCCCTCCTCCCTCGTCCTGCCCGCGCCCGACGGCGTTCCCCTCGTCGACGCGGCGGCGCTGCCCGAGGCGGCGTGCACGGTCTGGGCGACGCTCGTGCTGTCCGCGCGGCTCGCCCCGGGCGAGACGGTGCTCGTGCACGGCGGCTCCGGCGGCATCGGCACGACGGCGATCCAGGTGGCCCGCGCGCTCGGCGCGCGCGTCGTCGCGACGGCGGGCGGCCCGGAGCGGGCGGCACGGTGCGCGGCGCTGGGGGCCGACGTCGTCGTGGACCACCGGGAGGACGACTTCGTCGGGGCGGTGAAGGCCGCGACAGGCGGGCGCGGGGCCGACGTCGTGCTCGACGTCGTCGGCGCGGCCTACCTCGCGCGGAACGTCGCGGCGCTGGCGACCGACGGCCGGCTCGAGGTGATCGGACTGCAGAAGGGCCGGCGGGCCGAGCTCGACCTCGGGGCCCTCATGACCAAGCGGGCGTCGGTGCACGCGGCCACGCTGCGGGCGCGGCCGCGCGCCGAGAAGGCGCGCATCGTCGCGGAGGTGGCCGCCCACGTGTGGCCGATGGTCGCCGACGGGCGCGTGCGCCCCGTGGTGCACGACCGCATCCCGCTCGTCGAGGGCGCGCGGGCCCACGACCTCCTCGAGTCGGGCGCGGTCTTCGGCAAGCTGGTCCTCGTGCCCTGACCGCGGGTGCCCTGACCGCGGGTGCCCCGACCGCGAGCTCCCCGGCCCCGGTGCCGTGACGGGCGTCAGGCGTCCAGCAGCCCGCGGGCGAGCGCGGTCGCGAACGTCGGCGCGAGGGGCAGCCGCGGGACGAGCGTCGCCTGGAGGGAGTGGTACACGTCCGGCTTGCCCGACCACGTGCCCCGGGCCACGCGCAGGTCGGGGCCGAGCTCGTGCCACCACGACCCGCCGACGGGGTCGCGGAAGTGCTCGTCCGCGTGGTCCCACAGCCGGCGGTACCAGTCGTCGTAGGCGGCGTCGCCGACGGCGGCGTGCAGCGCGGCCGCGGCGGCGATGCCCTCGCAGACCACCCAGTGCATCCGCGCGCGGACGACGGGGCTCCCGTCCCAGTCCACCGTGTAGACCCAGCCGGGCTCGCCGTCGGCGGCCCACGCGTCCGTGGCGGCGGCGAAGAGCGCCTGGGCGTCGGTGAGCAGCCACTCGGGCGCGGCGCGGCCGCGCGACGTCAGCGCCGCCCGCACGTGCACCGCGAGCCGCGACCACTCGAGCCAGTGCCCGATCGTCGCGCCGTAGGGGCGGAACGCGTGCGCCGGGTCGTCGCGGTTGTGGTCGAGGAGCGGGCGCCACTCGGTGTCGAAGTGCTCGGGCAGGCGCCACCCGTTCTCCCGCGCGAACTGGTGCACCGCGCGCTCCGTGATCCGCAGGGCGCGGGTGAGCCAGGTGTCGTCGCCGGTGGCGTCGGCCGCCGCGAGGTACGCCTCGACGGTGTGCATGTTCGCGTTGACGCCGCGGTAGGCCTCCGACTCGGTGAAGGCGCGGTCCCACGACTCGACGACCATCCCGGCATCGTCGTCCCAGAACCGGCGCAGCTGGACGGCGAGGGCGTCGTCGAGGAGGTCCCGCGCCCCGGGCCGGCCGGCCGCGACCGCGCTCGCGGCCGCGAGCACGACGAAGGAGTGGGCGTAGGCGGCCTTGCCGTCGTCGTCGGGCGCCGCGCCGTCGGGGGTCAGCGCCGAGAACCAGCCGCCGTGCTCGGCGTCGCGGAACGGGCCGCTCAGGGCGGCGAGGCCGTGGTCGACGAGCGGCGCGCACCCCGGGCGGCCGAGCAGCGCGCCCAGGGCGAACACGTGCGTCATCCGGCAGGTGATCCACAGCTGGATCGGTCGTTCGGGGTCCACCGCGCCGCCGTCGTCGAGCCAGCCGAACCCGCTCGGCACGCGCGAGGCGCGGCCGAACGCGAGCAGCCGGTCGGTCTCCGCCTCGAGCCACCGGCGGTGGGCGGCGCTGCCCAGCCAGGTCATCGGGGTCCTCCCGTGGTCGTCCGCGGCGGGCGCCGCGGTCTCCCGCGCCACGGTACCGGCGGCCGGCGGGCGGGCGGCGGACGCGCGCCTGGCAGCACAATGGGGGCATGACCGACGCCCCCGACGACCGCCAGGTGCCCGACGACGACCGCGACGACGAGCTGCCCGACGACCCCGCCGCCATGATCGGCCAGCCGGCCAAGATCATGCGGATCGGCACGATGATCAAGCAGCTCCTCGACGAGGTCCGCTCGGCGCCGCTCGACGAGGCGGCGCGCGGGCGGCTCGCGGAGGTGCACGAGCGCTCGCTGCGCGAGCTCGAGGACGGCCTGTCCCCCGACCTCGTGGAGGAGCTGCGGCGCATCACCCTCCCGTTCTCCGACGAGGGCCAGCCCTCCGACGCCGAGCTGCGCATCGCGCAGGCGCAGCTCGTGGGGTGGCTCGAGGGGCTGTTCCACGGCCTGCAGACCGCGCTCGTGGCGCAGCAGATGAGCACCCAGGCGCAGCTCGCGCAGATCCGGCGCGCGCTCCCGGCGGGCGTCATCGTGGCCCAGGGCCAGCCGGTGCCCGCCCGCCCGCCGCAGCAGGCGGACGACGACCGCCGCACCCCGGGGCAGTACCTCTAGGAGAGAGGTCGGCGCCCGCGGTCAGGGCCTCGCACCGCGGCGCAGGCGTGGGCCGGCCGGGCGGTTCGTCAGCGCGATCGCGACCGACACGCAGACGAGCCCGACGACCTCGGCCGGCCCGGGCAGCTGCCGCAGCGCCACCGCTCCGACGACGGCCGCGCTCGCCGGCAGGAGCGCGAGCAGCACGGCGAACGTCGCCGCGCTCACCCGCCGCAGCACGACCTGCTCCACCGCGTACGGCACCACCGACGAGAGCAGCGCCACCCCGAGCACGAGCAGCGCCGTCCGGACGGAGCCGAACGCGGGCGCCGCCGTCGGCGCGAGCACCGGGGCGAGCACCAGCGCGCCGGCGGTCATCGCCGCGGCGAGGCGCGTCACGCCGTCGCCGGCCAGCGCCACCCGCCGGCCCAGCACGACGTACCCCGCCCAGCACGCCGCGGCCGCGAGGATGAAGACGAGCCCGAGCGCCGCCTCCCGGCCGCTCACGAGCGTCACGCCCGCCAGCAGCACGACCCCGACCGCGGCCAGCGCGACCCCCGCGCGCTCCCGCGCCCCGCGCCCCAGCACCGTCGCCACCGTCACCGGGCCCGCGAACTCGATCGCCACGGCCGTGCCGAGCGGCAGCCGCTCGATCGCCAGGTAGAAGGTCACGTTCATCAGCGCGAGCACGACGCCGAACGCGACCACGGCCCACAGCGCCCGGCCGGTCCACGCCATCCGCCACGGTCGTCGCCACGCGAGGAGCACGACGGCCGCCACCGCGATCCGGGCCCACGCCACCCCGGCCGCGGGGAGCACGGCGAAGAGCCCGACGGCGAGCGCGGCCCCGACGTACTGGCCGAGCCCCGACACCACGAACAGCGCCGGCGCGGGCACGCGGCGCGCCAGGCCGCCCAGCGAGGTCACCGGGCCAGGCTACGAGCCCGGACACGCCCCACCCACGAGCCCTTGGCCCCGGAGTGGAACGAAAGGAGGTCCAGGGGCACGGAGTGGAACGAAATGCCAGCAGAACGTTCCACTCTGCGGAGAAGGGGCGGAGCCCGGACACGCCCGCGGGGCCCCGGGTGCCACCTCCCCGGGACCCCGCGTGCTCGGCGTGCCTAGCCCTTGACGGAACCCGCCAGCAGGCCTCGGACGAAGTAGCGCTGGAGGAAGAGGAACACCAGCACCGGGATGACCATCGAGATGAACGCCCCGGCGGTGAGGATCTCCCAGTCGCCGCCGCGGGTGCCCGCCATGGACGCCACGCGCACGGTGAGCGGGGCGACGTTCTCGGTCGCACCGGTGAACGTCAGCGCGACGAGCAGGTCGTTCCACACCCACAGGAACTGGAAGATCGCGAAGGAGGCGATGGCCGGCGTCAGCAGCGGCAGCATGATCTGGAAGAAGATCTTCACGTGCCCCGCGCCGTCGACGCGGGCGGCCTCGACGAGCGAGGGCGGCACGTCCTTCATGAAGTTGTGCAGCAGGAAGACCGCCAGGGGCAGCGCGAAGATCGTGTGCGACAGCCACAGGGTCCAGAACGAGCCCTCGACGCCCCACCGCACGTACTGCGAGAGCAGCGGGATGAGGGCGATCTGCAGCGGCACGACCTGGAGCGCGAACACCGCGATGAACAGGAAGTTGCGGCCCTTGAACTCGATCCACGCGAAGCCGTAGGCGGCGAGCAGCGCGATCGAGATCGGGATGACGACGGACGGCAGCGTGATGACGACCGAGTTGAGGAAGTACTTGATCAGCTCGTTCTGGCCGCCGAAGAGCGCCTCCTCGTAGTTGGCGAGCGTGAACTCCGGCTTCCAGAGGGTGGTCCACCAGCCGCCGCGGCGGATCGCCGAGTCGGGCCGGAACGACGTGACGAACAGGCCGAGGGTCGGCGTCGTCCAGAGCACCGCGAGGATGATCGCGATGAGCGTCGCCCACGGCGAGGAGAGCTTCGTCGACGCCAGGCGCGCGCGGCGCTGGAGGCTCGTCTCCTTCGTCGGCGGGCCGGTGATCTCGCCGGGCTCGGCCTTCGCGACGGCCTGCGGGGGAAGCGGCGTGGTGGTCATCGGATCGCCTCCGACAGTCGCATCTGGCGGACGTTGTAGATGATGATCGGGATGACGATCACGAAGAGCAGCACGGCCAGCGCTGCGCCCAGGCCCTGGTTGTTCTGCCGGAACGCCTGCACGTAGAACTCGTTCGCGACGACCGACGTGTCGAAGTTGCCGCCGGTCATGGTCCGGACGATGTCGAAGACCTTCAGCGTGCCCATGGCGATCGTCGTGAGGACGACGACGAGGGCGGGCCGGATGCTCGGCACCGTGATGTAGCGGAACATCCC
>JAAZAC010000219.1 GCA_012514545.1 Actinomycetales bacterium
GCATCGTGCGGCACGGGACGCCGTCCGGCGGGCGCGCCACGCCGTGCGCCGGCGGCCGACCGCGCCGCCGCGGGCGCAGGCGCGGTGCGGCGCGGCTCGCGCATCAGCGCGCCCCCGCCGGCGCCGGGTTGCCGAGCACCACCCCGTCCGCCAGCCGCAGGTAGCCGCCCGTCGTCGAGGGGACCATGCCGAGCTCGGCGGCCGCGGCCGCCAGCGCGGCGGGGGCCGAGAGCTGCTCGAGGCGGGTGCGCATCTCCTGCTGGGCCTGAGCGGACTGGGCCAGCCGGGTCTGGAGCTCGTACCTGTCGTACTCGCCCTGCGCCATCGACGTGTTGAGCAGCAGCGCGCCGAGCAGCGCCGACGCCAGCGCGCCGATGCACGTCAGGACGAACGGCACGCGGGTGCGGGCGTGCGCCGGCGCGCGCACGACCCGGAGGCGGGGCCGCGGGGGCGCCGGGGTCGGCGCGGGCGCGCGGCGCGGTGCGCGGACCGGCGCGGTGGCGTGCACGGCGCTCACGCGGCCCACCTCCCCGTCACGGTCCGCAGGTGGTCCGGCGTCGGGCGGGTCCGCTCGGCGGCGCGCAGCCGCACGGACGACGACCGCGGGTTCGCCGCACGCTCGGCCTCGTCGGCCTGCTCGGCGCCCCGCGTGAGCAGGCGTAGGTACGGCCGGTGGGTCTCGGGCTCGACGGGCAGGCCGGGCGGCGCGCTCGACGTCGCGCCGCGCGCGAGCGCCCGCTTGACGAGGCGGTCCTCGAGCGAGTGGTAGGCGAGCACGACGATCCGGCCGCCGACGGCGACGCACTCCAGCGCCGCGGGCAGCGCGCGCTCGAGGGTGCCGAGCTCGTCGTTGACCTCGATGCGGACGGCCTGGAACGTCCGCTTGGCGGGGTTGCCGCCCGTGGTCCGCGCGGCAGCCGGGATCGCCGAGCGGACGACGGAGACGAGCTCGCTCGTGCGGGTCAGGGGCCGCGCGGCGACGACGGCGCGCGCGATCCGCGCCGCGAACCGCTCCTCGCCGTAGGTGCGCAGGATGCGCACGAGGTCGGCCTCCGGGTAGGTGTTGAGCACGTCGGCGGCCGTGCGCGGGCTCGTGGGGTCCATCCGCATGTCGAGGGGCGCGTCGTGCGCGTACGCGAAGCCGCGCTCGGTCTCGTCGAGCTGCATCGAGGAGACGCCGAGGTCCGCGAGGACGCCGTGCACGGGGCCGCCCACGACGTCGGCGACGACGTCGAGCACCTCGTCGTAGACCGCCTGCACCGCGGTGAACCGGTCGCCGAAGCGGGCCAGCCGCTCGCGGGCGAGGCGCAGGGCCTCCGGGTCGCGGTCGATCCCGACGACGCGCAGGGCCGGGAACCGGGCCAGGAAGGCCTCGGCGTGCCCGCCGAGGCCCAGGGTCATGTCGACGAGCACCCGCTCCCCCGCCTCCCCGGGCGGCGCCACGGCGGGCGCGAGCAGCTCGAGGCAGCGCTCGAGCAGCACGGGCACGTGACGTGCGGCCGTCCGATCGGGCATCTCACCTCCCAGGCGGCTCGACGGGGACTGACGGGTGGC
>JAAZAC010000220.1 GCA_012514545.1 Actinomycetales bacterium
CTCGGGTCGCGTCGCGGTCAGCCCTCCTTGGCCGCCTTCGCCTCGGCGGCGACCTTCTCGACGAGGTGGCTGGGCAGCACGTCGTAGTGGTCGAACTCCGCGGTGAAGGTGCCCCGGCCGCCGGTGAGCGAGCGCAGGTCCATGACGTACCGCGAGATCTCGGCCTCGGGCACCATCGCCTGGATCTCGCTCAGGCCGCCGTCGAGCGACGACGTGCCCGCGATCCGCCCGCGCCGGGAGGAGAGGTCGCCCATGATGTCGCCCTGCAGCTCCTGCGGCACGACGACCGTGACGAGCGAGATCGGCTCGAGCACCACCGGGCCCGCCTTCGCCATGGCCTCCTTGAGGCCCATCGACGCGGCCGTGCGGAACGCCATCTCGGAGGAGTCGACGGGGTGGTACTTGCCGTCGTAGCACTCGACCTTGACGTCGACGACGGGGAACCCGTAGACGCCGCCGGTCGCCATCTGCTCCATGACGCCCTTCTCGACGGCGGGGATGAAGTTGCGCGGGATCGCGCCGCCGACGATGGAGTCGATGAACGACGAGCCCTCGCCGCGCGCGGCCGGGCTGATCCGCAGCTGGCAGACGGCGAACTGGCCGTGGCCACCGGACTGCTTCTTCAGCTTGCCCTCGGCCTCGGCGGTGCGCGTGATGGTCTCGCGGTAGGCGATCCGCACGTCCTCCGTCGTCACGTTGACGCCGAACTTGCGGGCGAGCCGCTCGAGGGCGACGGCGATGTGGGTGTCGCCGGTGCCGCGCAGGATGGTCTGGCCGGCGTCGTTCCGGTCGATCTTCAGGCTCGGGTCCTCGCCGACGAGGCGCTGCAGCGCGGACGAGAGCTTGTCGTCGTCGGCCTGGGTGACCGGCTTGAGGGCGAGCGCGTACGGCGTCGGCCGCGGCGCGGGCGCCGGGACGTGCACGGTCATGCCGCGCTTGGCGAGGGCGGAGCCGGTGGGCGTGGCCGTGAGCTTGGCGACCGCGCCGATGTCGCCGGCGACGAACGCGTCGGCGTTGACGTGCTCCTTGCCGCGCAGCCGGAACAGGCCGTGCATCCGCTCCTCGGTGCCGGTGACCGCGTTGACGAGCCGGTCCTCGTTCTTCACCGTGCCGGACAGCACCTTGAACAGCGAGACCTGGCCGACGAACGGGTCGGCGACGGTGCGGAAGACGTAGAGCAGGGGGTCGCCCGCCGGGTCGGCGACGACCTCGGTCTCGGGGCCGTCGGGCGTGCCGGCGTGCACCGTGACGGGCCGGTCGGCCGGGGAGGGCCCGAGCTCGCACAGGTAGTCGGCGAGGCGGTCGACGCCGACGCCGGTGATCGGCGAGGCGATGACCACGGGGAAGTCCGAGCCGTCGCGCACCTCGTGCACGAGCGCGCCGACGAGCTCTCCGGCGGACAGCGTCTCGCCGGACAGGTAGCGCTCGAGCTGCTCGTCGTCGCCGGAGACGATCTCCTCGGCGACCTCCTCGTACAGGCCCTTGACCTCGTCCGCCACGTCGTCCGGGGGCGCGCCGGTGGTGCGCTTGCCGTCGCCGTCGTAGGTGTGGCCCTCGCCGCTGAGGAGGTCCGCGACGCCGCGGAACGCCTCCTCCTCGCCGATCGGGAGCTGAAGGGGCACGACGCTGCTGCCGAACGCGGCGCGCATCTGCTCGAGGACGCGACGGAAGTCGGCGCGGGGCTTGTCCGCCTTGGTGACGACCACCATGCGCGGGATGCCCAGCTGCTCGCACTGCTTCCAGACGATCTGGGTGCCGACCTCGACCCCGTCGACGGCGCTGACCACGACGAGCGCGAGGTCCGCGACGGACAGGGCGGCGTCGACGCCCGCGGCGAAGTCGGCGTAGCCGGGGGTGTCGATGAGGTTCACGAGGTACTCGCGCCCGTCGGGCGTGGTCCACGGGAACGGTGCGACGGCCGGGGACAGCGAGATGTGCCGCTTGATCTCCTCGGGCTCCGTGTCGCACACGGTGGTGCCCTCCTCGATCCGACCGAGACGCGGGACGACTCCGGCCCTGTGGAGGAGGGCTTCGGCCAGGGTCGTCTTGCCCGCGCCGCTGTGGCCGACCAGGGCCACATTCCGGATGGTTGCGGTGTCCATGCTTCTCCTTCGTTGGAGTGGCCCCTTCCCGGTGCAGGGTAGTCATGGACCGGGAAGAGACAAGGGGGACCTACGTCGGTGGCGCGAGGGTGCCGGGGCCGCGCCCGACGTCGGGCGGCGGGCCGACGTGGGGCACGTCACCCCGTAGGTCCCTTCCCCCGGGGCGGTGTCGTCGGGCTACTATGGGCGCGATTGTGGGAGCGCTCTCGCCGAGGCTCGCCCACGCGGCGCCGGAGCCGTGCAGGCGGCGCGGTGGGCACCTGCCCGCATGATGTCCTCGCGGGCACCGCCCGCACCAGCCCCGCGGGCACCCGCCCGCACCGACCACGCGACCACCGCGCGACCACCACGAGAGGCCGCCTTCCATGCGCTTCGGGCACTTCGACGACGCGAACCGCGAGTACGTCATCACCACGCCCCACACGCCCTACCCGTGGATCAACTACCTGGGCTCGCAGCGGTTCTTCTCGCTCATCAGCCACCAGGCGGGCGGGTACTCCTTCTACCGCGACGCGCGGATGCGCCGGATCACGCGGTACCGCTACAACAACATCCCCACGGACGCGGGCGGCCGGTACCTCTACGTCAACGACGGCGGGGACGTCTGGACGCCGTCGTACCTGCCGGTCAAGGCCGAGCTCGAGCACTTCGAGACGCGGCACGGCCTCGGCTACACCCGCATCACCGGCCAGCGCGGCGGGGTGCGCGTCGAGTCGCTGTACTTCGTGCCGGTCGACACGGACGCCGAGATCCAGCGCGTCACCGTCACCAACTCCACCGACGCGCCGAAGTCGCTGAAGCTCTTCTCGTTCGTCGAGTTCGCCCTGTGGAACTCCCTGGACGACCAGACGAACTTCCAGCGCAACCTCTCGATCGGCGAGGTCGAGGTCGAGCCCGACGGCCCGTACGGCACCGCGATCTACCACCGCACGGAGTACCGGGAGCGCCGCAACCACTACGCCGTCTACGCGGTGAACACCCGCGCGGACGGATTCGACACCGACCGCGAGACGTTCGTGGGCCTGTACAACGGCCTGCACGAGCCGGTGGTGCCGGCCGCGGGCGCGTCGGCCAACTCCGTGGCCAGCGGGTGGTACCCGATCGGCTCGCACGGCCTCGCCGTCGACCTCGCGCCGGGCGAGTCGCGGACCTTCGTCTTCGTGCTCGGGTACCTCGAGAACCCCGAGGACGCCAAGTGGGCCGACGACGCGCAGCAGGTCGTCAACAAGGCGCCGGCGCACGCGCTGCTGGGCCGGTTCGCGACGACGGAGCAGGCCGACGCCGCGTTCGCCGAGCTGGGCGCGTACTGGACCGACCTGCTGTCCACGTACACCGTGCGCTCGACCGACGAGCGGCTGGACCGGATGGTCAACATCTGGAACCAGTACCAGTGCATGGTCACGTTCAACATGTCCCGCTCGGCCTCGTACTTCGAGTCCGGCGTCGGCCGCGGCATGGGCTTCCGGGACTCCACGCAGGACGTGCTCGGCTTCGTCCACCTCGTGCCCGAGCGCGCGCGCGAGCGGCTGCTCGACGTCGCCGCCACCCAGTTCCCGGACGGCTCGGCCTACCACCAGTACCAGCCGCTGACGAAGCGCGGGAACTTCGAGGTCGGCTCCGGCTTCAACGACGACCCGCTGTGGCTCATCGCCGCGGTGTCGGCGTACCTGAAGGAGACCGGCGACTGGTCGATCCTCGACGAGCAGGTGCCGTTCGACCACGACGAGGCGCTCGCCGACACGATGTTCGAGCACCTGCGCCGGTCCTTCCAGCACACGGTCGACCGGCGCGGCCCGCACGGCCTGCCGCTCATCGGCCGCGCCGACTGGAACGACTGCCTCAACCTCAACTGCTTCTCCACCGAGCCGGGCGAGTCCTTCCAGACGACGGAGAACAAGTCCGGCGGCGTCGCCGAGTCGGTGTTCATCGCCGCGCAGTTCGTGCTCTACGGCGAGGAGTTCGCCGTCATCGCGGAGCGCCACGGCAAGCCGGAGCTCGCGGCCGAGGCGCGGGCCGCCGTCGCCGCGATGCGCGAGGCGGTCCTCGAGCACGCCTGGGACGGGCGCTGGTTCCTGCGGGCCTACGACTACTTCGGCGAGCCCATCGGCACGCACGCCGACACCGAGGGCCAGATCTGGATCGAGCCGCAGGGCCTGGCTGTCATGGCCGGCATCGGCGTCGCCGGCCAGGACCCGACGACGCCCGAGTCCCGGGAGAGCCGGGCGGCCCAGGCGCTCGACGCCGTCGGCGAGCTGCTCGGGACGGCGCACGGCCTGGTGCTGCAGTACCCCGCCTACCGCACGTACCGCCTCACCATGGGCGAGGTCACCACGTACCCGCCGGGGTACAAGGAGAACGGCGGCATCTTCTGCCACAACAACCCGTGGGTGATCATCGGCGAGACGGTGCTCGGCCGCGGCGACCGGGCGTTCGACTACTGGCGCCGGATCGCCCCCGCGTACCGCGAGGAGATCAGCGACGTGCACCGGCTCGAGCCGTACGTGTACGCGCAGATGATCGCGGGCAAGGAGGCGGTGCGGCACGGCGAGGCGAAGAACTCCTGGCTCACGGGTACCGCGGCGTGGAACTTCGTCGCCGTCAGCCAGTACCTGCTCGGCGTGCGGCCGGAGCACGACGGCCTCGTCGTCGACCCGCAGATCGGGCCGGACGTGCCGGAGTTCACGGTGACGCGGCGCGCTCGCGGCGCGACCTACGTCATCACCGTCCGCAACTCCGGTGCGCCGGGCCGGCGGGCGCGGCTGACCGTCGACGGCGTCCCGGTCGAGGGTCGGCTCGTCCCCTACGCGCCGGCGGGCGCGACGGTGCACGTCACGGCCGAGCTCTGAGGCCGCCGTGCGGTACGGGTACTTCGACGACGCCGCGCGCGAGTACGTCATCACGCGGCCGGACACGCCGCGCTCCTGGATCAACTACCTGGGGTCGCGGCTGTACGGCGGGATCGTCACGCAGAACGCGGGCGGGTACTCGTTCTACCGCTCGGGCGGGACGGGCCGCGTGCTGCGCATGCGGTTCAACGGCGTGCCGGTCGACGAGCCCGGCCGCTACCTGTACCTGCGCGACGACGCGACCGGCGACTACTGGTCGGCGTCGTGGCAGCCCGTGGGCAAGCCGCTCGACGAGTACGCCGCGCGCGTGCGGCACGGGCTCGGCTACTCGGTGTTCGAGGCCGAGTACGCGGGCGTCCGCAGCGAGCTGACCTGTTTCATCCCGGCCGGCCAGGCGTTCGAGTACTGGTCGCTCGAGGTGCACAACCCGGGCGACCGGCCGCGGACGATCTCGGTCTTCTCCTACGCCGAGCTCGCCAACGAGTGGCACCACCGGCAGGACCTGGAGAACCTCCAGTACAGCCAGTACGTCGTCACCGCGACGTACCGGGACGGGATGATCCACCGGCGCAACTCCACGCGGGAGGCGACGAGCGACCTGTGGTTCGGCGTCGCCGGCGCGGAGGTCGTCGGCTTCGACACCGACCGCGACGCGTTCCTCGGGCCGTACCGGACGCAGGCGCGCCCGCTCGCCGTCGAGCGCGGCGCCTGCTCCGGGACCGAGACCGTCGGCGACAACGCGTGCGCGTCCCTGCAGGTCCGGCTCGAGCTCGCGCCCGGGGAGCGGCGGCAGGTGATCTTCTGCCTCGGCGTCGGGCACCCGGACGAGCCGTGGCGGGACGAGCGGCCGCGCATCGGCGACCCCGCGGGCGCGGCGCCGCTGCCGCCCGGCCGGCGGGTCATGGCCGAGTACGCGACGCCGGAGCGCGTGGCCGCCGAGCTCGCCGCGCTGCGCGCCGAGTGGGCCGAGCGGCTCGGCACGCTCCAGGTCCGCACGCCCGACCCCGAGCTCAACTCGATGGTCAACGTCTGGCACGCCTACCAGACCCACATGACGTTCAGCTGGTCGCGCGGCGTCTCGCTCGTCGAGGCCGGCGACCGCGACGGTCTCGGGTACCGCGACACCGCCCAGGACGTGCTCGCCGTCGTGCACGCCATCCCGGACGCGGTGCGCGAGCGGCTCGGCCTGCTCCTCACCGCGCAGACCGCCGAGGGCGGCGCGCTCCCCCTCGTCAAGCCGCTGTCGCACACCCCCGGTCGCGAGCCGACCCCGCGGCTCGAGGAGTACCGGTCCGACGACGCGCTCTGGCTGCCCATCTCCGTCGCCGCCGTGGTGGGCGAGTCGGGCGACCTCGGCTACCTCGACGTCGTGCTGCCGTTCGCCGACGACGGCGAGGCGAGCGTGTTCGACCACCTGCGGCGCGCGCTCGAGTTCAGCCTGGCGCACCGCGGCCCCAACGGGCTCGTGCAGGGCCTCGCGGCCGACTGGAACGACTGCCTGCAGTTCGGCACCACGGGCGAGTCGATGTTCTCGACGTTCCTGCTCGCGAACGGCCTGCGCGTGGTGCACGAGCTCGCGGTCGCGTCCGGGCGCGACGAGGCCGCCGCGTGGTGCGCGGACCGCCTCGCCGAGCTCGAGCCGGCGATCGATGCCGCCTGGGACGGCGACTGGTTCGTCCGCGGCGTCTCCGCGACGGGCGCGGCCCTGGGCTCCGCGGCCGCGGACGAGGGCCGGATCTACCTCGAGCCCAACGTGTGGGCCGCGATCTCCGGCGCGACGTCGCGCGAGCGCGCGGTGCGGGCCATGGACGCGGTGCACGAGCATCTCGCGACGGAGCACGGCGTCGCGCTCTGCGACCCGCCGCACACGCACCCCATGCCGGGCATCGGCCTGTCGCTGCTCGTCTTCCCGCCGGGGCACAAGGAGAACGGCGGGATCTTCTGCCACGCGAACGCGTGGGCCGTCGTCGCCGAGGCGATGCTGGGCCGCGGCGACCGCGCCTACGCGTACTACCGCGCCTACCTGCCCGCCCGGTACGACGACGACGCCGAGACCCACCAGGCCGAGCCGTACGTGTACGCGCAGTTCACGCACGGGCCGTCGTCGCCGCGCTTCGGCCAGGCGCGCAACCCGTGGCTCACGGGGACGGCGTCCTGGACGTACGTCGCCGTGACCCAGCACCTCCTGGGCGTGCGCCCGGAGGTGGCGGGCCTGCGCGTCGACCCCTGCATCCCGACGGCGTGGGACGGCTTCGAGGTCGTCCGCGCCTTCCGGGGCCGCCGGGTGCAGGTGCGCGTGACCAACCCGCACCACGTGAGCCGGGGCGTCGCCGCGATGGAGGTCGACGGGGTCCCGGTGAGCGGGTGCGTCGCGCCCGACGCGCTGCTGCGCGACGGCTCGGTGGTCACGGTCCGGCTCGGCTGAGCGCGCCCGTCCCCGCGCCGTCGGCGACTACAGCGTCCCGGCGGAGTCCAGGATGTCGACGACGAAGATCAGGGTCGCGTTCGGCGGCACCCGGCCGCCGCTGCCCTGCTCGCCGTAGCCGAGCTCGGCCGGGATGACGAGCAGCACCTGGCTGCCGACCGTCTTGCCGACCAGGCCCTGGTCCCAGCCCTGGATGACCTGGCCGGTGCCGATCGCCGTGAGGAACGGCGTGCCGCCCCAGGACGAGTCGAACTGGGTGCCGTCCCACAGCCAGCCGGTGTAGTGCATGAGCACGATGTCGCCGGCCTCGAGCGGGTCGCCCTCGCCCTCGATGAGGGTCTGCGCCACGAGCTCGGTCGGCTCCGTCGCGTCGCCGGGCACGGTGACGGAGGGCGAGTGGTCGTCGGCGACGGTCACCTGCGGCAGGCCGGCGGGCGGCTCGACCGCCGTGCCGACGGCGTGGCCCGGCCGGGCCTCGATCACCTCGAAGGCGAAGATCGTGGACGCGCCGGTCGTGCCGTCCTCGGCGGGGGCGCCCGGGACGGCCAGGAGGAAGCGCACGCCCACCTTCTGGTCCGCGAGCACCGCGTTCATGGCGTTCGGCATCGACGGGTCGCCGAGCTGGAACGACTGCGGGATCCCGACGTCGTAGGTGGACTGCAGGGGCTCGCCCGTCGCGCCGTCGACGAAGACGAAGTGCAGCTTGAGGATCTGGCCGGCCTCGAGGGCCTCGCCGGTCCCCGCGACGTCCACGCGCGCCACGGCCGTGGAGACCGCGAAGGGCGTGTCGAACGTCAGCGTCGGCGTGGCGCCCAGCTCGCCCTCGACGGTGACGGCGTCGAGCGCCGTGATGTCCTCCGGCGTCGGCGGGGCGTTGATGCCCGCGGCGGAGGTCTCGGAGGGCGAGGGCGTGGGCGACGGCGTCTCGGCAAGCGCGCCCCCGTCGCCGCACGCGGCGAGGGTGAGGGTCGCGGCGAGGGCGGCGGCGGTGAGCAGGGAACGGCGCACGATGATCCTTCGGGTCGGGGCGGCCGGCGCGGCGAAGCCTACGGCAGTCTCCTGTGGGGCACCGCGTGGGTCCGGCCTCCGCGGGGGCCCGCCGTCGCTATGGTGTGCCCGACGACGTCCCGCCCGCCCCCGCGGACGGCGGACGACCCCCGCGGAGCGGAGCCCATGACCACCGCCAGCACACCGCCCGGCGTCGCCGCGCGCCTCGTGGACGCCGCGGCGGGGCCGAGCGTGTCGTTCGAGCTGTACCCGCCGCGGACCGAGGCCGGCATGACGGCCCTCAAGGCGACGGTGGAGCGGCTGGCCGAGGCGCGCCCGGACTTCTTCTCGGTGACGTACGGCGCGTCCGGCTCGACGCAGGAGTCGTCCCGCGAGGTGGTCCGCTGGCTGCTGGCCACGACCGACGCGCGGGTGGTCGCCCACCTGACGTGCGTGGGGGCGCCGTGGGAGTACGTGCGGCGGGTGGCCGAGGGCTTCCTCGAGGACGGCGTGCGCGACCTCCTCGCGCTGCGCGGCGACCCGCCGCGGGGCACGCGGGACTGGCGCCCGCACCCGGAGGGCCTGCGCAGCGGGAGCGAGCTCGTGGCCCGGCTCCGCGCGCTCGGCGACGAGCTCGGCGAGCCGCTGAGCATCGGGGTGGCGGCGACGCCGTCGGCCCGGTGGGCCGCCCCGCCCGACCTGCCCGTGCCGGACGGCGACGACCTCCAGGCCCTGCGCGCGAAGCAGGAGGCGGGCGCGGACTACGCGATCACGCAGGTGTTCTTCGAGCCGTCGTCGTACGCGCGGTACGTGGCGGCGGCGCGCGCGGTGGGCGTGACGATCCCGGTGCTGCCCGGCGTCGTGCCGCTCGCCGACCCGGCACGGCTGCGCCGCCTGCAGGAGATCAGCGGCGTGCCCGTGCCGCCCCCGGTGCTGGTCCGGCTGGACACGTCCGAGGGGGAGGAGCGGGCCGCCGTCGGGCTGCGCATGGGGCTGGCGCTCGTGCACGAGGTGCTGCGCGCCGGCGCCCCCGGCGTGCACCTGTACACGTTCAACCAGCACGAGGCCGTGCTGCGGCTGCTCGACGGGCTGCGGCTGCCGCGCGCCGCCGCGACCGGCCGGCCGGGCCGGGCGGGACGGCCCGGGGCGGTGTCCGCCCGCTGACGTCCCCCGCCCCGGGCCCCGCCAGGTGGCAGGCTTGGTGGTCGTGAGCACCACCACCCCGACCCCCGCGGACCTGCGACGCTGGCGGCGCTACCTCGCCGACGAGCTCGCCGAGGCCGCCGTCTACCGCGACCTCGCCCGGCGCAAGACCGGCGAGGAGCGCGAGATCCTCCTCGCCCTCGCGGCGGCCGAGGGCCGGCACGCCGCCCACTGGCAGGAGTTGCTCGGCGAGCAGGTGGGCCGGCTGCCCGGGCCCGGCCTGCGCTTCCGGGTGCTCGCGTTCCTCGCCCGGCGCTTCGGGTCGGTGTTCGTGCTGGCCCTCGCCCAGCGCGCGGAGACCCGCGCGACGTACGAGGCCGACGCCGACGCGACGGCGACCATGGCCGCGGACGAGCGGATCCACGCCGAGGTGGTGCGGGCGCTCGCGACGCGCGGTCGGAACCGCCTGGCGGGCAGCTTCCGCGCCGCCGTGTTCGGCGCGAACGACGGCCTGGTCTCGAACGTCGCGCTCATCATGGGCGTCGCGGCGGCCGGCCTGGACCGCGCGCACGTGCTGCTCACCGGCCTCGCGGGGCTCCTCGCCGGGGCCCTGTCGATGGGCGCCGGGGAGTTCATCTCGGTGCGCTCGCAGCGCGAGCTGCTCGCGGCGTCGACCCCCAGCCCCGACGCGGTCGACGCCCTGCCGCACCTCGACGTCGACGCGAACGAGCTCGCGCTCGTCTACCGCGCGCGCGGCATGGCGCCCGACGACGCGGACGCGCGTGCGCGCCAGGTCATGGCCGAGATCGAGGCCCGCGGCACGGGCGGCCGCCGGTTCAGCGCCGACACCGCGCCCGAGGGCGACCCGCACGAGGCCGTCGGCACCGCGTGGGGCGCCGCGATCTCGTCGTTCTGCTTCTTCGCCACGGGCGCGCTCGTGCCCGTCCTGCCCTACGTGTTCGGGCTCGGCGGGCGGGTCGCGCTCGTGGTGGCCCTCGCCGCCGTCGGGGTCGCGCTCATGACGACGGGCGCGTTCGTCGGGCTGATGAGCGGCGGCCCGCCCGTGCGGCGCGCGCTGCGGCAGCTCGCGATCGGTTTCGCCGCCGCGGCCGTCACCTACGCGCTCGGGTCGCTGTTCGGCACGACCGTCGCGTAGTCCGCCGGGCCGGCGCCGCGGCCCGCGGGCGCGTGCCCGGCGCGCAGCGTCGGCAGCGCGACGAACGTCGCGACGACGGCGACCGCGGCCGAGGCGGCGACCACGAGGAACCCGCCGTGCGCGCCCTGCTGGTCGACCGCCGCGCCCGCGGCGGCCGAGCCGATCGAGACGCCGACGCCGAGCGCCGTGCCGACCCAGGCCAGCCCGGTCGTGAGCTGGTCGGGGCGCACGAACGACGTGACGAGGCCGTTGCCGTTGACGATCGTCGGGGCGATGGTGAACCCGGTCACGAACATCACCGCGGCGAGCACGGGCAGGCTCGAGACGACGAAGAAGAGCGAGACGCCGCACGCGAGCGCCACGACGCCGATCGCGAACCGCCGCCACAGCGGGCTCTGCCAGTGCCGCAGGCCGTAGCCCAGGCCGGAGAGCATCGAGCCGAGCGCGAACACGGCCAGCACGGTGCCGGCGGCCTTCTTGCTGCCCAGCTCGTCCGCGAACGCGACGGTGGACACGTCGGTCGCGCCGAAGATCGAGCCGACGGCGGCGAACACGAGCGTCAGCACGACCATCCCGCCCGAGCGCAGGCTGCTGCCGCCGGAGGCCCCGGCCTCGCGGCGCACGACCGGGGGCTCGGTGGCGCGCTGCGAGAGCAGCATCCAGCCCCCGAGGAGGACGGCCGCCGCAGGCAGCCAGAGGCCCGCCGTCGGGGCGACCGACGTCGCGAGGACCGTCGCGACCACCGGGCCGACGATGAACACGAACTCGTCGAGCGCGGACTCGAGGGAGTACGCCGTGTGGATCGCGGCCGGGTCGCGCAGGATGTACGACCAGCGTGCGCGGACGAGCGCGCCGACCGAGCCGATGCTCGCGCCCGCGACCACGGCGCCCGCGAACACCCACCCGGGGTGCGCCGCCGTCGCGATGGCCAGGATGATCCCGACGATCCCGAGGCCCGCCACGCGCAGCGCGGGCATCATCACGCGCGCCTGGCCGTGCCGGTCGACGAGGTGCGCGAGCAGCGGCGCGGCGATCGAGTGGACGATGACGTAGACCGCCGTGATCTGCCCCGCGAGCCCGTAGGAGCCGTAGACCTCGGGCACCGCCAGCACGATGGCGATCCCCACCATGGACATGGGGAGCCGCGCCAGGACGCCGGCGGAGGAGAAGGCCAGGGCGCCCGGGCGTGCGAGGACCTCGCGGTACGGCCGGAGCATGGGGTCCATTCTCCGGCGTCGGGCCGACACGATCGAACCGTTTTGGGCGCTGGGGCCCGTGACGCTGCCCACACCGCCGTCGGGAGCGCGCCGTCGCCCATCCACCGGCCCGTCGAGTGGAGCGTTGTGGCGGCCGAACGGCTCGACCGGAGCGCCATGGCGCCACGACGCTCCAGTCGAGCCTCGGGCGTCGGGCGAGGGCGTCAGGCGAGCGCGGCCGCGACCACCTCGCGCGCGGCCTGCTGCACCTGCGCGAGGTGCTCGGCCGACACGAACGACTCGGCGTAGATCTTGTAGACGTCCTCGGTGCCGGAGGGCCGCGCCGCGAACCAGGCGTTCGCCGTCGTGACCTTGAGGCCGCCGATGGGCGCGCCGTTGCCGGGGGCGGTGACGAGCCGCGCGGTGATCGGCTCGCCCGCGAGCGTGTCCGCGGTGACCCGGTCCGGCGTGAGCCGCGCGAGCGCCGCCTTCTGCTCGCGGTCGGCCGGGGCGTCGACCCGGGCGTACCAGGACCGCCCGTGCCGCTCGACGAGCCCGCCGTGGAGCTCCGACGGCGTGCGGCCCGTGCGCGCGATGATCTCCGCCGCGAGCAGCGCCAGCAGGATCCCGTCCTTGTCCGTCGTCCAGACCGTGCCGTCCTGCCGGAGGAACGAGGCGCCCGCGGACTCCTCGCCACCGAACCCGACCGACCCGTCGAGCAGCCCCGGCACGAACCACTTGAAGCCGACCGGCACCTCGAGCAGGGGCCGCCCGTGCGCGGCCGCCACCCGGTCGATGAGCGAGGAGGACACGAGCGTCTTCCCGACGGCGGTCCGCGAGCCCCAGCCCGGCCGCCCCCCGCCGTAGAGGTAGTCGACGGCCACGGCGAGGTAGTGGTTCGGGTTCATCAGCCCGCCGTCGGGCGTGACGATGCCGTGCCGGTCGGAGTCGGCGTCGTTGCCGGTCGCCACGTCGTACGGCGCCCGCCCGCCCTCGGGCGCCATCGCCCGGACGAGGGACGCCATCGCCGAGGGCGACGAGCAGTCCATGCGGATCTTGCCGTCCCAGTCGAGCGTCATGAACGCCCAGCGGGGGTCCACCGTCGGGTTGACGACGGTGAGGTCGAGCCGCCACCGCTCGGCGATCGCGCCCCAGTAGTCCACGGCCGCACCGCCGAGCGGGTCCGCGCCGATGCGCACGCCGGCCGCGCGGATCGCGTCGAGGTCGAGCACGCTCGGCAGGTCGTCGACGTAGGCGGACAGGAAGTCGTGGCGGTGCGTGGTGTCCGCCGCGAGCGCGGCCTCGACGCTCACGCGCGGCACGCTGCGCCAGCCCGAGCGCAGGATCTCGTTCGCGCGCCGGGCGATCCAGCCGGTCGCGTCGGAGTCGGCCGGGCCGCCGTGCGGCGGGTTGTACTTGAAGCCGCCGTCGCGCGGCGGGTTGTGGGAGGGCGTGACGACGATGCCGTCCGCGAGCCCGCTGCCGCCGCCGTGCGCGGTGGTGCGCACGCCCTCGGCGGTCGTGGCGCCGTTGTGCAGCAGGATCGCGTGCGACACCGCGGGCGTGGGCGTGTAGCCGTCGCGCGCGTCGATGCGCACGTCGACGCCGGCCGCGGCGAGCACCTCGAGCGCGGTGCGCCAGGCCGGCTCGGACAGCGCGTGCGTGTCCCGACCGAGGAAGAGCGGACCGTCCGTGCCCTGGGCCCGGCGGTACTCGACGATCGCGGCCGTGGTGGCGACGATGTGCGCCTCGTTGAACGCGGTGTCGAGGCTCGAGCCGCGGTGCCCCGAGGTGCCGAAGACCACCTGCTGAGCGGGGTCGTCGGGGTCGGGGGTGCGGTCGTAGTAGGCCGCGACGAGTGCGTCGACGTCGACGAGGTCCTCGGGCAGGGCGACGGTTCCGGCGCGCGGGTGCATGGCTCGATCCTCGCACCCGTCCGCGACCCCGGGGAACGTGGCGGGGCGCATCCGTCGGTCCGGGTACCCTCGCTGCCCATGGCGAGGAGCGAGTTCGTGCTGCGTCCGTTCGAGGGGCTGCCCGGGGAGCCGGACTGGGTGGCGCTGCGCGAGGTGGTGCCGGCCGCGTGCGCGACCGCGCGCACCACCGTCGAGCACGGCGCGCGCGACGTGCTCGTCGTCACCCTCCTGCCGGGCGTCTGGCCGGCGGTCCACCGCGCCGACGGCGTGATCCTCCTCGCGCTGCAGCAGAACGCCGGCTCGGGCGACGCCTCGCGCGACCTCGCCGACCTGCTCCTGCGGGCCATCGAGCTCCCCCCGGGCACGCCGATCCGCTCGGCGACCCCGCCCGACGGGCCCGGCCCGCGGCTCCAGGACGTCCTCGACCTGTCCGTGCCGTTCGAGGTGACCATCGACGACGAGTTCGGCTTCTGGGGCCTCGACGACGGCGACCTCGCCGACGAGGTGCAGGCCACCCGGGAGGCACTCGACGTCGTCCCGACGCGGCGGCTCACCTCCGTCGAGCACGCGTACTGGACGCGGATGAGCGGCCGGGAGTACGTCCGCTGGGCGCAGCCGCACGACGAGGAGGCGTTCATGGACGCCCTCGCGCGGCTGCACGCGCGCCGCGAGTCCGGGCTGGGCGACGGCGGCGCGCAGGGCCGCTTCATCGGCGCCTTCCGCTCGTGCGGGCTCGTCGTGCCGGTGTGGGAGCTGGCGGCCGGCCTCGAGCCCGACCGGCTCGAGGAGCTCATGGCGGAGCTCGGGCGGCGCCTCGACGAGGCCCTCGCGGTGACCGAGCCGCTGGACGCGAACGCCCGCCGCGCCCGCGCCGGGCTGGTCGCCCGGCAGCTCACGCTCCGCTGACCACCTGGCCAGGGGTGATGACTCGCCGTTGACCGTCCGCTGGTCCGCGGATGATCGGACGCGCTCGGGCGGATAGTGTTGGTCACGTGGCCAGGTCACGCCGCTCGCCGGAGCCCGACGGCGGCGTGTCACCTGCGCGGAGGCGCCAGCAGCGCGTCGCGGTGATCATCCCCTGCAAGGACGAGTCCCGGCGCATCGCGTCGACCGTCCGCGCGGCGCGGGCGATCCCGCACGTCGACCTCGTGCTCGTCGTCGACGACGGCAGCGAGGACGCGACCCAGCACGTCGCGCGGGAGGCGGGCGCCGTCGTCGTGCGGCACTCGCACAACCGCGGCAAGGCGGCCGCGATGGAGACCGGCGCCGCGGTCGTCGCGATGCGCGACGTCGAGGACGGGCCGGCGCGGCTGCTGCTGTTCCTCGACGGCGACCTCGGCGAGTCGGCGGTCAACGCCGCGCCGCTCGTGCCGCCGGTGCTC
>JAAZAC010000003.1 GCA_012514545.1 Actinomycetales bacterium
CCGTGCTGAACGCGCTGGTCGGGTTCCTCTCCCCCACCGCCGGGTCGGTCACCGTGCCGTCCCGGGACGCCCTCGCCTTCGTCGGCCAGGACCCCGGCATGGTCGCGGGCACGATCGCCGACAACGTGCGGCTCGGCGACCCGGAGGCGTCCGACGCCGCGGTCGCCGACGCACTCGCCCGCGCCGGCGCGCCCGGCATGGACGCGACCCGGACGATCGGCGACGACGCCGAGGGCCTGTCGGCCGGGGAGCGCCGCCGCATCGCCACCGCCCGCGCCCTGGTCCGCATCGACGCCGGGGCGACGCTCCTGCTGCTCGACGAGCCCACGGCAGGGCTCGACGCCGACGCCGAGGCGTCCCTGCTGCGCAGCCTGCGCGGCACCGGGGTGGCCGCGGTCGTCGTCTCGCACCGCCCCGCCGTGCTCGCCGAGGCCGACCGCGTGGTCACGATCGGGGGCCCGGCGTGATCGACCTCCTCACCCGCCTGCTGCGCGCCACCCCGTCGGGCGGCCCCCGCATCGCGCTCGCCGTGCTGCTCGCCTTCCTGGCGTCGTTCTCGTCGGTCGCGCTCATGGGCGTCTCGGGATGGCTGCTGTCGCGGGCCGCCGAGCACCCGCCGGTGATGTACCTCACCGCGGCGGCCGTCATGGTGCGCGCCTTCGGCATCTCGCGCGGCGTCTTCCGCTACCTCGAACGGCTGGTCGGCCACGACGTCGGCCTGCGCCTGCAGTCGGCCCTGCGCCTCGACACCTACGCCACACTCGCCCGCACCACCCTCCTGGGCCGCCGCCGCGGCGACCTGCTCACCCGCGTCGTCGCCGACGTGGACGCCGTGCTCGACCTCGTCGTCCGGGTGCTGCTCCCCTTCCTCTCGGGGCTGTTCGTGATCCTTGCCACGACGGTGGTCATCGGCGTGTTCGCGTGGCCGGCGGCGGTCGCGCTGCTGCTGTCCGCGCTCGTGGCCGGCGCCCTGGCCCCGTGGCTGGCCGCACGCCTGTCCGCGCAGGCCGACGCGGCGTCCCTGCCCGCCCGCGGCGAGCTGGCCAACGTCGTCCACGAGCTGGCCCGCACCGCGCCCGACCTGGTCGCCTACGGCGCCGACACCGCCGCGCTCGACCGCCTGACCATCGCCGACGCCCGCCTGCGCGACATCGACGCCCGCGCGGCCTGGACGCGCGGACTCGCCACGGCCGTGCAGACCCTCGCCGCCGGCCTCGCGGTCGTCACCGGCCTGTGGTTCGGCACCCAGGCGGTCCGCGCCGGCACCCTCGACCACACGATGCTGGCGGTGCTGACGCTCGTGCCGCTGGCCCTGCACGAGGTGTTCAACGACTTCACCAAGGCCGCCCAGACGGCCACCCGGGCACGGGTCGCGCTCGCCCGCGTGCGCGAGGTGCTGGACGCCCCGCCCGTCGGCTCGGGCGACCGGGCCACGGCCGAGCGCTCGGACGCCCCGCACCTGGCCGTCCGCGACCTGGCGATCGGCTGGCCGGGGGCCGCCCCCCTGGCCTCGGGCATCGACCTCGAGGTGGGCCCGGGCGAGTCCGTGGC
>JAAZAC010000221.1 GCA_012514545.1 Actinomycetales bacterium
CGGCCTGCGCCGCGGCGGCGGCCTCGGCGGTCCCCGGCACGGCGTGCGCCGACCGGCGCAGCCGGCCCTTCCGGTACCCGGGCGCGGCCGACGGCGCGCGCCAGTACCGCTCGAGCTCGTCGTCGAGCCAGGCGAGCGTGAGCGAGCAGCCGGCCATGTCGAGGCTCGTGACCAGCTCCCCGACGTCGGGCTCGACGACGGTCAGCCCGGCCTCGCGCAGGAGCGGCGCCACGGCCCCCCACAGCACGAACAGCTCCTCGTACTTGGTGCGGCCGAGCCCGTTGAGCACGGCGGCGACGCGCGTGCTCGGGCTCGGCGCCTCGGCGAGCAGCCGCTCGACGAGCAGCCGCGCCAGCTCGCTCGCCGTCGCCACGGGCGCCTCGCCGATCCCCGGCTCCCCGTGGATGCCGACGCCGATGCCCATGCGGCCCGCCGGGACCGTGAACAGCGGCTCGTCCGCGCCCGGCAGCGTGCAGCCGTCGAACGCGACCCCGAACGTCCGGGTCAGCGCGTTGGCCCGCACGGCGACGCGCTCGACCTCGTCGAGGTCCGCGCCCGCCTCCGCCGCGGCCGCGGCCGCCTTGAACACCACGAGGTCACCCGCGATGCCCCGGCGGCGGTCCTCCTCGCCCGCGGGGGCGCTCGCCACGTCGTCGGTGACGACGAGGTACCGCGCGTCGACGCCCGCCGCCCGGAGCCGGGACTCGGCGAGCCGGAAGTTCATGACGTCGCCCGCGTAGTTGCCCGTGAGCAGCAGCACCCCCGCGTCGGCGGCGGCCGCCCGCGCGACCTGCTCGACGGCGTCGGCGGAGGGGGAGGTGAACACGTTGCCGACGACGGCGCCGTCGGCGAACCCCTCGCCGACGAGGCCGCAGAACGCCGGGTAGTGGCCCGAGCCGCCGCCGACGACGACGGCGACCTTGCCCGCCGGCGTCGGGGCCGCGCGCACCACGCCGCCCGGCACGAGGCGGACCTGGTCGGCGTACGCGTCGACGAAGCCGCGCAGGGCGTCCTCGGCGAAGGTGGCCGGGTCGTCGCTCAGGGGTCTCATCGGTCCTCCAGCAGCGTGGCGACGACGGAGTCGTCCTCGGCGGCGAGGTCGGCCGCCATGCCGAGCCGGTAGAGCTGCTCGGCGGCGGCCGCGACGGGGGTGGCGACGCGGGCGCGGCGGGTGAGCGCGCCGACGATGCCCATGTCCTTGGCGATGACGTCGAGGCGGGACCGCAGCTCGGGCGTGCCGCCGCGCAGGCGCTGGGCGATGCGGGGGCCGCGGTCGGCGAGCATGAACGAGGCGGCGGCGCCCCGGCCCAGCACGTCGATCGTGGCGTCGAGGTCGAGCCCGAGAGCGTGCGCGAGGGCGAGGGCCTCGGCGGCGGCGGCCGTGTGCACGCCGCAGAGGAGCTGGTTGACGGTCTTGAGCAGCTGCCCGTCGCCGACCCGTGGGCCGGCCACCGTGACGGTCGAGGCGAGCGCGTCGAGCACGGGGCGGGCGGCGGCGACGTCGTCGCCCGCCCCGCCGACCATGATGAGCAGCGTGCCCTCGCCGGCGCGGACGGGGCCGCCACTCACCGGCGCGTCGACGACGGCCGCGTCGAGCCGGTCGGCCGCCTCCTGCACCGCCTCGGCCCCCACCGTGGACGTCACCACGACGACGGCGCCGGGCGCGAGCGTGGCGGCCGCGCCGTCGTCGGCGAAGAGGGCGGCCTCGAGCTGCGCGCCGTCGCGCACCCCGACGAGCACGACGTCGGCACCCTCGGCCGCCGCGGCCGGCGACGCCGCGGCGACGGCCCCCGCCGCGACGGCGAGGCCCACGCGCTCCGCGGCGACGTCGAACGCGGCGACCTCGAAGCCGCACGCGGCGAGCCGGGTCGCCATGGGCAGGCCCATGGCCCCGAGGCCGAGGACGGCGACGCGGCTCACCGGGTCACCGCCGCGAGGACCTCGCCGGTCGCGACCGCGAGGAGGCGGCGCAGGTAGCGGTGGTTCTCGGCCATGACGGACAGCCCGTCGCCGCCGTAGTGCTCCACGCAGAACGGCCCGTCGAACCCGGCGGCCACGGCCGTGCGGATCGCGGTGCGCCAGTCCATCGAGCCCGCGTACATGGGGGCCGGCACGGCCGTCACCGCGCCGGTGCCCGGGTCGACGTCGCGGCTGTAGCTCTTCACGTGCCAGTAGTTGGCGTGCGGGGCGCAGGCCGCGACGGCCGCCTGGAACGGCTCGACGTCGCGGTGCAGCCGGTAGAGGTTGCCGAGGTCCGGGTTGAGGCCGACGGCCGGGTGCGCGATGTCCTCGACCAGCCGGACGGCGGACGCGGCGCTGCCGAGGAGGGTGTCCTCGTACATCTCGAGGGAGAGCGCGAGGCCCACCTGCGCGGCGTGCTCGCCGAGCTCGCGCAGGCGGCGGACGGCGAGGTCCCAGTCGGCCGGGTCGTCCTTGGGGCCGTCGACGGTCCAGAACCACAGCGTGCCGCGCTGCGCCTCGGTGAGCGGGCGGTGCAGCCCGACGCTGACGACGGTGCAGCCGAGCTCGGCGGCCGCGTCGATCGTCCGGTGGGAGTACGCGAGGTTCGCGTCGCCGTCGTCGGGGTCGATGACGCTGCGCCGGATGGCGGAGACGGCGACCGGCGTCAGCCCGGTGCGGCGCAGCGCGTCGGCGAGCTCGGCGCGGCGGGCGGGCTCGAGGTCGCCGACGCGCAGCCAGGAGTCGGTGAGGTCGACCTCGGTGAAGCCCTCGTAGGCGACCTCGGCGAGGTGGGCGAGCCACGTCTCGGCGGGGGCGTCGTGGGACGCGGGGAAGGGCAGCATCGCCGCCGCGATCGGCCAGGTCTCGCTCGAGGGCATGGGGGTTTCCTATAGGATTTCGGCCGTGCCCACAAGCCCTCCGCCGTCCGGCGTGCGGCGCAGCCTGCTCGACGACGTCCACGACCGGCTCGCCGCCCACCTCGCCGACCCGGACCTCGTGCCGGGTGCGCCGCTGCGCATCGACCACCTCGCGCGCCAGTGGGGCGTGTCCCAGACGCCCGTGCGCGAGGCGCTCGCCCGTGCGGAGGCGAGCGGCCTCGTCCGGCGGGAGGCTCACCGCGGCTACCGCGTGGCCGAGCGCCTGCCCGCGGCCGAGTTCGAGCGCCTCATGGAGATGCGCCTGCTCGTGGAGCCGTGGTGCGCCGCGCGGGCGTGCGAGCGGGCCGACGACGACGACCGGGCGGCCCTGCGGGCCGCGCACGAGGCGATGTCCGCGGCTCCGACCGGCCGCGACTTCCGCGCCTACCTGCGGGCCGACATCGCGTTCCACGAGGCCGTCGCCGCGGCCGCGGGCAACCGGTTCGTCGCGGCCGCCCTCGCGCAGGCCGACGCGCACGCGCACCGCTTCCGGCGGTTCGGCGCGGGCGTCGACGACGCCGAGGAGGCCCTCGCCGAGCACGCCGCCGTGCTCGACGCGGTGCTCGCGCGCGACCCCGACCGTGCGGAGGCCGCGATGCGCGCCCACCTGCTCGGCGTGACGCGGCGCAGCCTCGCCGGGGCCTGAGCCCGGGGCCCCGACCCGGCCGGATCCGACCTAGCGGGGCCCGACCTCCCGGCGGCCCCGCGGACCGCGGTCCGGGGCGATCCGCAGCGGCCGCCCCGCGACCCGCGCGCCGCCGATGCGGCGGACGGCCTCGGGCGTCAGGTCGCGGCCGATCTCGACGAGGCTGAACGTGCTCCGGATGTCGATCCGGCCGAGGTCCGCGCCGCGCAGCCCGCCCTCGTTCGTGATGGCGCCGACGATGTGCTCGGGCCGGACGCCGTGCGTGCGCCCGACGGCGACCCGGTACCGCCGGCCCGTCCGCGCCGGCGCGGTGTGGGCGGGCTCGGCGGGCAGGTCCGCCGGCACCTCGCCGGCGGCCGCCGCCAGGAGCGCGGCCGCGAGCTCGGCCGGGTCCGTGCCCGTCGCGGCGCAGTGCTCGGCCACGGCGCGGCGCGCGAGGTCGTGGCTCGCCGGCAGGCCGGCGAGCACGCGCGCCACCCGGTGCGCGGCGACCTGCTCGCCGGTGGGGACCGCGACCTCCTCGAGGGCGACGCGCGTGGCCCGCTCGATCGCGCGCAGGCGGTGCCGCTCGGCGGGCGTGACGAAGGTCAGCGCGCGCCCCGACCGCCCGGCCCGACCGGTGCGGCCGACCCGGTGCACGTAGCTCTCGGGCTCGGTCGGCACGTCGAGGTTGACCACGAGACCGATCCGGTCGACGTCCAGCCCGCGCGCGGCGACGTCCGTGGCCACGACGACGTCGAGCGCGCCGGAGCGGAGCCGCTCGACGATCCGCTCGCGGTCCTTCTGGGCGACGTCGCCCGAGAGCGTCGCCGCGGGGATCCCGCGCGCGACGAGCGCGGCGCCCGTCTCCTCGGCCCCCGCCCGGGTGCGCGTGAAGACGAGGGCCGCGTCGGCGTCGTCGGTGGCGAGGACGCGGACGAGCGCCTCCAGCTTGTGGCGGTGGGGGACGACGGCGAACGTCTGCCGGACGCCGGCCGCCGTCGTCGACTGCCGGGCCACCTCGACGCGCACGGGGGCGCGCAGGTGCCGGGCGGCGACGGCCGCGATGGCGGGCGGCATGGTCGCCGAGAAGAGCGCGACCTGCCGGTGGGGCGGCGTCGCGCTCAGGATGCGGTCGACGTCCTCGGCGAAGCCCATGCGCAGCATCTCGTCGGCCTCGTCGAGGACGACGAGCCCGACGTCGGCGAGGCGCAGGGTGCCGCGGTCGAGGTGGTCGAGGACGCGGCCGGGCGTGCCGACGACGACCTGCGCGCCCGCGTCGAGCGCGCGCTTCTGCGGCAGGAACGGCGCGCCGCCGTACACCGCGGTCACCGCGACGTCGAGGCCGCGCGCGAAGCCCGCGAGCGCGTCGGCCACCTGCAGCGCCAGCTCGCGCGTGGGCACGAGGACGAGCGCCTGCACGGCGCGCCGGTCGGTGAGCCGGGCGAGCAGCGGCAGCCCGAACGCGGCGGTCTTGCCGGTGCCGGTCTGGGCGACGCCGACGAGGTCCCGGCCCGCCATCAGCGGCGGGATCGCGCGCTCCTGCACCGGGGTCGGGCGCACGAAGCCCAGGTCCAGGACGGTGCCGAGCAGCGGCTCGGGGACGAGGTCGGCGAGGTCGCGGGGCGCGCGCGGGGGCGCGTCCGGCGCGGCGGGGGTGGGCACGGCAGGGGGCACAGCAGGGGGCACAGCAGAGGTCACGGAGGTCCCGTCGTCGGAGGAGGCCCGTCCCGATCACTCGGCCGGCGAGTCCGGCTGCACACCTCGCGCTCACGGCGCGACCCAGGGGAGAGGGCCCGCCGAGTCTACGGGTCCTGGGCCGTCGGCGCTGCGACGCCCGTCACAGTGCGGGGAGCAGACTCCCGCGCGCCGGCGCCCCGCCGGCGTCAGGACGCCGCCGCGACCGCCGCCGCCCGCGCGTCGCCGCTCGCGCCGAGCACGACGCGCACCCCGAGCCTGCCCATCGTGTGCTGCATCGGCGGGCCCATGTGCCCGGTGACGATGACCTCGACGCCCTGCTCGCGCAGGAACCGCACGATCCGCGCGTGGTGCGAGCCCTCGCCGCCCTCGTCGTGCAGGCGGTCCCACGCGACGTCGTGCTCGGTCCAGCGCACGACGGCGCCGCCGGCCACCTCCGCGACGGCGACCCGGGGCGCGCGGCCCCAGCCGCCGCCGACCTGTCCGTCCGGGCTGACGTTCACGCACACGATCATGGGGCCTCCTCCGTCGGTCACCCGCCCACGGTAGGCGGCGACGGCGGCACCCGGGGTGGGACGCGGGGCCGGGCGCCTCCGGGCCGCCGCCTCCGGAGCCGTCCCGGGTGCTGAGACGGTTCTCCCGGCGATCGCCGTTCGTTCGTGCGGGCCGTCGCCGCGGTCGGGACCATGGGCCCCCGGATCACCCGGTCGGGCGTCCCGAGAATGAGGCGTTCCTGGGCTGTGCCGCCCACGTCGGCGGCCGCCGTGCTCGACGACGAGAGGCGCCACGCACATGGGTTTCCCGCACCTGCTGGCTCCCGGCCGGTTCGGCACCCTCGAGCTGCCGAACCGGATCGTCATGCCGCCCGTGCGGGTCCGCCTCGCCCACGTCGACGGCACCCCGAGCTCCCGGGACCGCGCCTTCTACGCCGCGCGCGCCCGCGGCGGCGCCGCGCTCGTGACCGTCGGCTCGATGATCGTGTCCACCGAGTTCGAGCCGCCGTCCTCCGCGCTGGTCCGCGCCGACGCGGACTGGTTCGTGCCCCACCTGCGCTACCTGACCGACGGCGTGCACGCCGTCGGCGGGCGCATCGCCGCCCAGCTCACGGTGGGCGCGGGGCGCGCGGGCGCGCCCGAGCCGGGCCGAGAGGCGCCCGTCTCGGCGTCGGACAACTCGTGGGTCGCGAGCCCGGTGGTGACGTGCCGCGCCCTCCTCGCCGACGAGGTGCGGCTCCTCGTCGAGCGGTTCGGCGAGGCCGCCGCGCGGGTCGCCGAGGCGGGGTTCGACGCGATCGACGTGCACGCGCGGGTCGGCCACCTCGTCGACCAGTTCCTCTCGCCCGTGTGGAACCGGCGCACCGACGCGTACGGCGGCTCGCTCGAGAACCGGGCCCGGTTCGCCGTCGAGCTCATCCAGGCCGCGAAGCGCGCGGCGCCGGGCCTGCCGGTGAGCGTCCGCCTCAGCCTCACGCACCACACGCCCGGCGGCCGGGACCTCGCGGAGTCGATCGAGATCGCGCGGATCCTCGTCGCGGCCGGCGCGGACGTCGTCGTCGCCGACGGCGGGGCGAGCGAGGCCCTGCACTGGGCCGTGCCGCCGATGTACCTCGGGCCGGCGCCGACGCTCGCCGACGCGGCCGCCCTCCGCGCGGCCACCGGAGCGACCGTCGTGGCCACGGGGGCCATCGGCGTCGAGGCCGCGGAGAAGGCGCTCGCCGACGGGCAGGTGGACTTCGTCGGCATGACGCGCGCCCTCATCGCCGACCCGGACCTGCCGCGCAAGCTCGCCGGCGAGGTGCCCGGGGGCGTGCGCCCGTGCGCGCGCTGCAACATCTGCCTCGGGCACGTCCTCGGCGGGATGCACGTCGCGTGCGCCGTCAACCCGCAGGCCGGCTTCGAGACGCTGCGCCCGATCGGGCGGGCCCCGCGCACCAAGCGCGTGGTCGTCGTCGGCGGTGGGCCGGCGGGGCTGGAGGCGGCGCGCGTCGCCGCGCTGCGCGGGCACGTCGTGCACCTGTACGAGCGCTCGGAGCACCTCGGCGGCATGCTCCGCCACGCGGCGTCGGCCGTCTTCAAGCGCGAGGCCCGCGCGATGGTCGACTGGTGGACCGAGCAGCTGCGCGCGCTGCGCGTGACCGTCCACCTGGGCCGGGAGGTGCAGCCCGAGTCGTCGGTGCTGCGGGAGGCGGACGAGGTCGTCATCGCCACGGGCGGCCTGCCGGTGCGGCCGCGCGGCGTGTCGGGCCTCGACCGGCCGTCGGTGGTGGACGTCGCCGAGGTGGCGGACCACGAGGTCGGCCACCGGGTCGTCGTCGCGGGCGGCGGCTCGTCCGGCGCGGACGCCGCCCTGCACCTGTCCCTCACCGGGCACGAAGTGACGCTGCTCGTGCCGACCGAGGAGATCGCCCCCGACCTCTTCGAGGTCAACCGGACCGCGCTCCTGCGCCGCCTCGTCGAGTCGGGCGCGACGGTCCTCACGGGCTGGCGGCTGCGCGCCGTCGAGGAGGGCGCCGCCGTCGCCGAGGGGCCCGACGGCGCGGCGCGGATCCCGGCGGACACCGTCGTCACGGCCTTCGGCACGCGCCCGAACACGGCGCTGTCCGGCTCCGGCTACGAGGAGGACCCGCGCGTCCACGTCGTCGGCGACTGCGTGGAGCCCGGGGACGTGGGCGACGCCGTGCACGCGGCGTTCGAGGCCGCCGTCCAGCTCTGACCCGCGGCCGGCGCGCCGTCCCGGGGCGCCGCTGCGCGCCCCGCGGTCCGCGCTGTGGGACGACATGCGGGCGCTCCGTCCCGGTGGGTGGTCGGGTGGCTATGCTCGCCGCGTCTCCATCACCGTGACCCCAAGGACGGCGTCCGTGACTGCTCCCGCCACCCCTGCACCCTCGTTCCGGGCCACGGAGCCCCTGGGCGCCGCGGTCCCCGCGTCGGTGCCGACGCACTGGTACAACCTCCAGGCCGACCTGCCGGAGCCCGTGCCCCCGCACCTGCACCCGGGCACCCGCGAGCCGCTCGGCCCCGAGGACCTGGCGCCGCTGTTCCCGATGGCGCTCATCGCCCAGGAGGTCACGACCGAGCGCTACGTCGAGATCCCGGCCGCGGTCCGGGAGATCTACGCGCTGTGGCGGCCGTCGCCGCTCATCCGGGCGCACCGCCTCGAGCGCGCGCTCGGCACGAAGGCGCGGATCTACTACAAGTACGAGGGCGTGAGCCCGACGGGCTCGCACAAGCCGAACACCGCCGTCGCGCAGGCGTACTACAACGCGGTCGAGGGCATCACGAAGCTCACGACCGAGACC
>JAAZAC010000222.1 GCA_012514545.1 Actinomycetales bacterium
ACGCGCCGGTCGCCGGGACGGTCGCCGGCCGCCCGCCCGTCGTCGCGCACGCCCCGTCGCGCCGCGCCACCAAGGGCACCGACATGATCCTCGCCGGGCTGGAGGAGCTGCGCGCCCGGGGCGTGGCGTTCGAGCTCGACCTCGTCGAGGGCGTCCCGTACGCCGAGGCCCTCGCGCGCATGGCCCGCGCCGACGTCGTCATCGAGAAGCTGCTGGGCGGCGACGCCGGCATGACCTCGCTCGAGGCGATGGCCATGGGCAAGGTGGCCGTGGCGCGGATCCGGCCCGAGGTGCGCGCGCACGCGCCGGACGTGCCCGTCGTCGACGCCGACCCGACGACGTTCGTCGACGTCATGGCGGACCTCCTCGCCGCCCCGGAGCGGCTGGCGAGCCTCGGGACGCGCGGCCGCGAGCACGTCACCCGGCACCACGCGCCGGCCGTCGTCGCCGAGCGGCTGGTCGGGCTCTACCGGGTGCGCCGCCCGCACGCGCCCGTGGTGCCGCCCGGCTGGACCGCGCCCGACATCGCGACCCGGCTGCACGACGCCGAGCGGCGGGTCGCCGAGCTCGAGGCCGAGAACCGGCGCCTGCGCCGGCGGCTCGCGGCGGCGCGCCCCGACCTGCTCGCCCGCACCCTCGCGCGGCGCGCCGCGGCCCGGGGCGCCCGCCTGCGCGGGCGGCTGCGCGGGCGCGGGGACTGACCGTCCCGGACGGTCTCGCCGGCCGCGCCCTCAGCGGCGGAAGCCCCCGCCGTCCGGGAGGTCGAGCTCGGTCTTCGCGAGCTCCTCGACGTTGACGTCCTTGAACGTGACGACCCGCACCGACTTCACGAACCGCGCGGACCGGTAGACGTCCCACACCCAGGCGTCGCCGAGCTGGAGCTCGAAGTACACCTCGCCGGCCGCGGACCGCACCTGGAGGTCCACGTGGTTCGCCAGGTAGAACCGCCGCTCGGTCTCGACGACGTAGGCGAACAGGTTCACGACGTCGCGGTACTCGCGGTACAGCGCGAGCTCCATCTCCGTCTCGTAGTTCTCGAGGTCCTCCGCGCTCACGAGTCCATCATCGCCCATCGCTCGTCGGGTCCCGGGGCGTCGGCCGGCGACCCCTCGGCCGCCGCCCCCTCGGCCGCCGCCTCCTCGGCCGCCGCCTCCTCGGCCAGCGGCAGCCGCCAGCTGCGCCGGTGGAGCGGCGTCGGCCCCAGCGCGCGCAGCGCGTCGAGGTGCTCCGGCGCCCCGTAGCCCTTGTTCTCCGCCCACCCGTAGTCGGGGTGGCGCTCGTGCAGCTCGGTCATCAGCGCGTCCCGCGTGCACTTGGCGAGGATGCTCGCGGCGGCGACGGACGCGCAGGCGCGGTCGGCCTTGACCCGCGTGCGCACGGCGACGCCGTCGAGGTGCGCGTACCCGTCGCACTCGGCGCGCGCGGCGACCGCGACCTCGTCGTCGCCGAGCTCGAACAGCCCGGGCTGGCGCGGGGCGCTCAGCCAGTCGTGCGAGCCGTCGAGGAGCACGACGTCGGGCACCGTGCCCAGCGCGGCCAGCGCCCGCCGGCCGGCGAGCCGGAGCGCCGCCACGATGCCGAGCGCGTCGATCTCCGCCGGGCTCGCGTGGCCGACGGCCCGCGCCAGACCCCAGCGGCCCAGGGCCGGCAGCAGGCGCTCGCGCGCGAGCGGCGTGAGGAGCTTGGAGTCGGCGACGCCCTTCGGGCACGCCCGCGTGCCGAGGTCCACGGCCACCGCGCCGACCGTGACGGGGCCGGCCAGCGCGCCGCGGCCCACCTCGTCCATGCCGACGACGAGCCGCGCCCCCGCGCGCAGCAGGGCCCGCTCGTGGCGCAGGTCGGGACGCGGCGGCATCAGAGGGACCTCACGGCACGTCGGCGAAGGTCGCGCCCGGGTTGCGGAGCACGGTGGCGCGGTCGAGCGGCCAGATGGTCACCTGGGCCACGCCGACGACGTTGCGCAGCGGGATCGCGCCCCCGCCCGGGTCGCCCAGGTGGAAGCGGGAGTCCTGGGAGTTCGCGCGGTTGTCCCCCATCACCCACAGGTGGCCCTCGGGGACGACGGCGGAGAACTCGACCTCGCTCGGCCGCACGCCCGGGCGCAGGTACGGCTCGTCCAGCGGCACGCCCGCGACCGTCACGCGCCCCTGCGCGTCGCAGCAGGCGACGGTGTCCCCGGGCAGCGCGATGACCCGCTTGATGAGGTGCTCGCCCGAGTCCTGCGGCATGAGGCCGACGAACGTCAGCGCGTCGGCGAGCGCGCCGCGCACCCCGCCGGGGCCGGGGGCCTGCGGCTCGAGCCAGCCACCCGGGTCCTTGAAGACGACGACGTCGCCCCGGTGCACGTCGAGCGGGCCCGGGGCCAGCTTCGACACGAGCACCCGGTCACCGACGGCGAGCGTGTCCTCCATCGACCCCGTGGGGATGAAGAAGGACTGCACGAGGAAAGTCTTGATGAGCATCGACAGCACGAGGGCGCTGACGACGACGATCGCCGTCTCCTTCAGCCACGCCCCGAGCCGCCCGCGCCGCGACCGACGGACCGGCCGCCCGGGCGCCCCCCGGTCGACCGCCTCGTCTCCTGCCGCCACGCGCGTCACGCCCTCCACCCTGCCACGCCGACGCCGGCCCGCCGCGCCGACACGGACGCGACGGCCGGCCGAACCCGCGGTGCCCGGCCGTCAGTGGGCGGTGCTCTCGCGCTTCTCCTTGATCTTCGCCTTCTTGCCGCGCAGCGAGCGCAGGTAGTACAGCTTCGCGCGGCGCACGTCACCGCGGGTGACGACCTCGATCGAGTCGACGGTGGGCGAGTGCAGCGGGAAGGTCCGCTCGACGCCGACGCCGAAGCTGATCTTCCGCACGGTGAAGGTCTCGCGCACGCCGCCGCCGGAGCGAGCGATCACGACGCCCTGGAACGCCTGGATGCGGGAGCGGTTGCCCTCGACGACCTTGACGTTCACCTTGACGGTGTCGCCGGGACGGAAGTCGGGGACGTCGTCACGCAGCGAAGCCGCATCGACGGAGTCGAGGATGTTCATGGTCGTCGCTTCCTCGCCCTGCCACAGGTCAGCGCGTCGCTCATGCAGCCGCGCGGGGCGGGCTGCCGGGTCGGATCGTCCACGGTCGCGTCACGGGCCGGGACGCCTCCCCTGTGGCAGAGGCGCGGCCGACGCACACCGGCGGATCAGTCTGCCACACCGCGGGCGTCGGTCTCGACTTCGCCCTCCCGCACCACGCGGTCCGTCACCGTCCAGCCGAGGCCGCGCAGCACCTCGCGGTCGTGCGCGTCGAGCGTCGCGGGGTCGAGGCGCGCCAGCAGGTCCGGGCGCACGGCCGCCGTGCGCTCGAGCGCCCGGTCCCGCCGCCAGCGCGCGATCCGGGCGTGGTGGCCGGAGAGCAGCACCTCCGGCGCCGCGAGGTCCCGCCACACGGGCGGGCGGGTGTACACGGGGTACTCGAGGAGCCCGGAGGCCCCGTGGGACTCCTCGGCGAGCGACTCCGGGTTGCCGAGCACCCCGGGCAGGAGCCGCGCGACCGCCTCGACGACGACGAGCGCCGCCACCTCCCCGCCGTTGAGCACGTAGTCGCCGATCGACAGCTCGTGCACCCGCACGCCGCGGGCCCGGTAGTGCTCCGCGACGCGCGCGTCGACGCCCTCGTAGCGGCCGCACGCGACGACGAGGTGCGCCCGCGTGGCGAGCTCCTCCGCGAGGCGCTGCGTGAACGGCACCCCGGCGGGCGTCGGCAGCACGAGGTCGACGTCGGGGTCCTCGCCCGCGGGCAGCAGCGCGTCGAGCGCCTCGCCCCACACGTCCGGGCGCATGACCATGCCCGCCCCGCCGCCCAGCGGCGTGTCGTCGACCGTCCGGTGCCGGTCGTGCGCCCAGTCGCGCAGGTCGTGCACTCGCAGGTCGAGCACGCCCGCCTGCCGCGCCTTGCCGACGAGGGACAGCTCCAGCGGCGCGAGGTACTCGGGGAAGATCGTGACGACGTCGACGCGCACGGCTCAGCCCTCGCCGTCGTCCGGCGCGGGGCCGGCGCCCGGCTCGTCGACGAGCGCGGCGTCGGCGTCGGCGGCCAGCAGCCCGGCGGGCGGGTCGAGCACCACGCGGCCGCCGCGCGGGTCCACGACGGGCACGATGGCGCGGACGAAGGGCACGAGCGTCGTCGCGCCGTCGGTCTCCCGCACGACGAGCACGTCCTGGGCCGGCAGGTGCTCCAGCCCGACGACCTCCCCGACGACCCGCCCGTCGGCGAGCTCCGCCCGCAGCCCGACGAGCTCGTGGCGGTACCACGCGTCCTCCTCGTCGGACGGGCCGACCTCGACGACGAGGTCGACGCCCCGCAGCCGCTCGGCCGCCGTGCGGTCGGCGACCTCCCGGAAGGTCACGTACCAGCGGCCCGCCTGGGTGCGCGTGCGCGCGACCGTGAGCGGCCCGACGTCGGGCGGGGACGTGGCGAGCACGGCGCCGACGGCGAGGCGCTCGTCGGGCGACTCCGTGCGGACGTCGAGGGCGACCTCGCCGCGCAGGCCGTGCGCGCGGCCGACCGTCGCGACGACGAGCTCCATGGGTCCTCCCTCCGGTGGGCCGAGCCCCGGGCACGACCACGGCCCGGGCACGACGACGGCCCGGCCCCAGGGTAGGGGCCGGGCCGTCGGTGGCGTACGACGGGCCGCGTCAGCGCTGGTCGGCGTCCAGCACGTCGACCCGGACGGGGCCGTGCGACAGCGCGCCGATCACCGTGCGCAGCGCACGCGCGGTGCGTCCGCCGCGGCCGATGACGCGCCCGAGGTCGTCGGGGTGCACCCGGACCTGGAGGAGCTGGCCGCGACGCAGGCTCCGCGCGCTCACGCGCACGTCGTCCGGATGGTCGACGATGCCCCGGACCAGGTGGTCGAGCGCGTCGGCGAGCATCAGGCCTGCTCCTCCGCGGCGGCCTCGGCAGGCTCGGCGGTCTCGGCCTCGGCGGGCGCCTCGGCGTCGGCGGCGGGCTCGGAAGCCTTCTCGCGCGCGGCGGAGGCCTTCGCCTTGGCCTTCTCGGCCGCGTCGGCGGCGGCCTTCACCGCGGCCGCGGCGTCGTGGCCGCCGGACTTCGTGCGGAGCGTGCCCTCGGCACCGGGCAGGCCCTTGAACTTCTGCCAGTCACCGGTGATCTTCAGCAGGGCGAGGACCTGCTCGGTCGGCTGCGCGCCGACGCCGAGCCAGTACTGCGCCCGCTCCGAGTCGACCTCGATGAGCGACGGCTCCTCGGTCGGGTGGTACTTGCCGATCTCCTCGATCACCCGACCGTCGCGCTTGGTGCGCGAGTCGGCGACGACGATGCGGTAGTACGGCGCCCGGATCTTGCCGAGGCGCTTGAGGCGGATCTTGACGGCCACTTCGGTGGTCTCTCCTGGTTCACGCGGGGTGGTCCGCCGCGCGCGACCCGTGGGGAGCAGGCGCGTGGGAGGACCGAGGACGCGACGACCGTCGGGTAGAGGGACCGGCGACGTCGGGTACAGCGGGCCATTCTGCCAGACGCCGCCCCGCACCGCGGACGCGCGCCGCGGACCCACCCGCAGGCGCGGCGGTGAGAGGCTGGGACGGCCCACCCCGACCGAGGAGGTCCGCATGAGCGAGCCCAGCCGCCAGGTGCCCGTCCGGTTCCAGGTCGAGGTCCCGCCGGACGTCGAGGCCGGCGTCCCCGCCGAGTTCGCGAACGTGTGGCACACGCGCACGTCGTTCGTGCTCGACTTCGCGGTGCCCAAGGGCCCGCCGCAGGTGCTCGACGACGAGGCCGGCCGCCGGGCCGTCATCACCGCCAAGGTCGTCTCGCGGGTGCGGATCCCCCCGCAGCAGGCGTTCGAGATCGCGCGGGCGCTCACCCAGCAGCTGGACATGTGGGAGAAGGAGACCGGCGCGGGCCGCCCGCAGCCGCCGTCGTCGCCCCCTGCTCCCCCGGCCTGAGGCGCCGTCAGAACGCGAGCCCGGGGACGAGGAAGACCGCCGGCAGCGCCGCGACGACGACGGCGACCCAGCACCACGCGAGCCCGCCGCGCCGCTCGCGCGCCATGCTGCCGACGAGCCACACCAGCAGGCCGGCCATCGCCGCGAGGCCGGGCACGATCGTCACGGTCATCGCCTCGGGGCAGTCGAGGATCGCGCCGTCGGCGCAGGAGTCGATCCCGGGCGGCACGTGCCACGAGATGAGCACGTCCATCACCGCCGCCAGCCCGACGAGCACGGCGGTGACGGCCAGCTGGGCCAGCGTGGAGCGCCGCGAGCGGACCGGCGCCTCGTCCGGCTCGGCGAAGGTCACGGGGCCGGCGCGGCCGTCGCGCGCCCGGGGCGCCGTCGTCCCTGCAGGTCGCATGGCCGCAGCCTGGCACCCGCCGGTGCCCCCGCGCAGCCGTCACGGGCCCCCGACGGCGAGGATCACCCGATCTTTCACCACCACCGCACGGCCGGGACCGCCAGCGCCCAGGGCAGGGCCGCCACGAGCACGGCGACCCACAGGAGCCCGGTGCCCCGGCCCCTGTCGCGCCGCACGTCCCCGGCCAGCCAGAGCACGAGCGCGACGAGCGCGAGCCCGGCCGCGCCGGCCGCCGCCGGCAGGGCGGGGCCGCAGAGGCGGTCGTCGCACGTCGACGTCCGCACGGGCAGGCCGAGCGCCACGACGAGGTCGCCCGCGAAGAGGACGAGGAGCAGCAGCGCGCTGACGACGGCGGCCGCGCGTCCGCGCCCGCGCGCGGTCGTCGGGGCCCCCGCGGCGGGCGCGGCCCCCGCGGTCTCCGAGGTCTCCGCCGCCACGAGGTCGTCCCAGGGCGCCGCCTCGGCCGCGCCGGCGGGGGTCGGGCCCGGGGTCGGGCCGGCGTCGGGCGCAGGTGTCCAGCGCGCGCCCGGGCCGGGGAGCTGCGTCATGCCCTCACCGTCGCAGGAAGCGCTCCAGGTCGGGCGGAACCTGGGCGGCGGGTCCCGCGGGCTCCTGCCCGGCCGCGCCGCCGAGCCCGAACGCCGAGCCCGCCGGGCCGCCGGCCGCGCGCGCCGCGGCCGCCCGCTCCTGCTCCGCCCGCTTCGCGGGGTTGCCGGACCGGGCCTTCGACTTGCCCTTGCCGCCCTTGCCCTTGCCGCCAGCCGGCGCCATCCGGCCGCGCGACTTCTTGCCCATCCCGAAGCCGGGCATGCCCGGCAGCCCGGGCACCCCGCCCCCGCGCGCCACCTGGCGCATCATCGTCTGCGCCTGCCCGAAGCGCTCGAGCAGCTGGTTGACGTCGGTGACCGTCGTGCCCGAGCCGCGCGCGATGCGCGCCCGCCGCGAGCCGTTGATGATCTTGGGGTTCGCGCGCTCCGCCGGGGTCATCGACCGGACCATCGCCTCGATGCGGTCGACCTCGCGCTCGTCGAACGACTCGATGGCGTCCCGCATCTGGGCCGTGCCCGGGAGCATCCCGAGCATCTTCTTCATCGAGCCCATCTGGCGCAGGCCCTGGACCTGGACGAGGAAGTCGTCGAGCGTGAAGTCCTCGCCGCCCGCGAGCTTGGCGGCCATGCCCGCCGCCTGCTCGGCGTCGAACGCGCGCTCGGCCTGCTCGATGAGCGACAGCACGTCGCCCATGTCGAGGATCCGGGACGCCATCCGGTCCGGGTGGAACACCTCGAAGTCGGTGAGCTTCTCGCCCGTCGACGCGTAGAGCACCGGGACCCCGGTGACGCTCGCGATCGACAGGGCCGCGCCGCCGCGGGTGTCGCCGTCGAGCTTGGCGAGCACGACGCCGGTGAACCCGACGCCCTCCGCGAACGCCTGCGCGGTGGTCACCGCGTCCTGGCCGATCATCGCGTCGACGACGAAGAGGATCTCGTCGGGGGTGACCGCGTCCCGGATGTCCGCGGCCTGGCGCATCATCTCGGCGTCGACGCCGAGGCGGCCCGCGGTGTCGACGATGACGACGTCGTGCAGCCGTTCGCGCGCGTGGGCGACGCCGTCGCGGGCGACGGCGACCGGGTCGCCGGGCTCGCCGACGAGGCCGGTCCCGGTGTCCTGCACGCCGGGGTGCGGGGCGAACACGGGCACGCCGGCCCGCTCCCCCACGACCTGCAGCTGGGTGACCGCGTTGGGGCGCTGGAGGTCCGCGGCGACGAGGAGCGGCGTGTGCCCGCGCTCGCGCAGGTGCAGGCCGAGCTTGCCGGCGAGCGTCGTCTTGCCCGCGCCCTGGAGGCCGGCGAGGAGGACGACCGTCGGCGGGTGCTTGGCCAGCCGGAGCGGCCGCTGCTCGCCCCCGAGGATGGCGACCAGCTCGGAGTGCACGATCTTGACGACCTGCTGGGCCGGGTTGAGCGCCGCGGACACCTCGGCCGAGAGCGCGCGCTCGCGCACCGTCGCCGTGAACTGGCGGACGACGGGCACGGCGACGTCGGCGTCGAGGAGGGCCCGGCGGATCTCCCGGACGGTCGCGTCGATGTCCGCCTCGGAGAGCCGGCCCCTGGTGCGCAGGTGCTTGAAGGTCGACGTCAGGCGGTCGGAGAGGCTGGCGAACACTCGTGGTCTCCGGGGTCGGTGGGCTGAGTCCCCAGGGTACCGTCCGCGGCCCGGACGGCCTGGCCGGCGCGGGCCGGCCGGGGCGGCGGCCGGGCGGCGCCGCGGCGTCAGCGCGCCGGGGGTGCCGGCGCGTCGGGGACGCGCAGCGGGCCGGGGGCCGGCCGGCCGGTGAGCGCGGTGTACGTGCGCGCGGTGAGCTCGTCGACGAGCCGCTGGCGCCACGGCGTCCACGTCGTCGGGCCGGCCGCCGTCGCGTCGGCCTCGGTGAGCGCCCGCAGGAGCCGCAGCAGGTCGGCGCGCCCGTCGACGGCCGCGGCCAGCTCGGCGACCGTCGCCGGGTCCTCGGGGTCCCGCGACGTGGCGAGGACCGCGAGGGTGAGGTGGTGGCGGACGAGGCGCACGACGTCGTCGCGCACCGGGGGCTCGACGCCCATCCGGTCGAGGACCCGCGGCGCGATCCGGGCGCCCTCGACGCTGTGGTCCTCGGCGCCGGCCACCTTCCCGATGTCGTGGAGCAGGGCGGCGAGCAGCAGCCGCTCCCCGTGCTCGCGGCCGCGCCGCGCGGCCTGCGCGACCGTCTCGACGAGGTGCCGGTCGACGGTGTGCCGGTGGATCGGCGAGCGCTGCGGCCGGTTGCGCACCGCCGCCCACTCCGGGACCCAGCGGCTGACCACGCCCGCGAGGTCGAGGGTCTCCCAGACGGCGACCTGCGCCGGCCCGCTGCCGAGGAGGGCGAGGAGGTGGTCGCGCGCGGCCTGCGGCCAGGGCTCGGGCAGGGCGGGCGTGCGGGCGAGGCTCGCCACCGTGACGGGCGACAGCGGCAGCCCCGCGCGCGCCGCCGTGGCCGCCGCGCGCAGCGAGAGCAGCGGGTCGTCCTCCGGGCGCACCCCCGCGGCGAGGACGAGCTCGCCGTCGTGCTCCACGAGGCCCTCCCCGACGGACCGCAGCCGGGGCGCGAGCGGGCGGCCGCGCCGCACGACCGGCCGGCGCAGCGAGGGGCGCGCCAGGGCCTGCCGCGCGTGCCGCACCGTCGTGTCGAGTGCGTGGGCGACGGTCCGCGCGGCCTCGGCGAGGCCCGCGAGCAGGTCGTCCGCGTCGTCGGCCCCGACGAGCGCGGCCACCTCGTCCTGGTCCGCGCGCAGCAGTCGCGTGGTGCGCCGCCGCGTCGCCACCTGGAGCGCGTCGCGCACGTCGAGCAGGTGGGCGTACGCGGCGTCGACGGCGCCGTGCGGCCGGTCGGTCAGCCACGTCGCGGCGAGCGCGAACACGACGACGGCGTCGCGGATCCCGCCGCGCGCCTCCTTGAGGTCGGGCTCGACGAGGTAGGCGAGCTCGCCCGCCCGCTCGGCGCGCGCACGGGTGGACGACAGCAGCTCCGGCAGCCGCCGGCGCGCCGCCGCCCGCCAGTCCGCGAGCAGGGCGGAGCGGGCCCGGTGCACGACGGCGCGGTCCCCGGCCACGTGCCGCAGGTCGAGCAGCCCGACGGCGGCCACGAGGTCCGCCGACGCGACCTGGCGGCACTGCGCGAGCGAGCGCACCGAGTGGTCGAGG
>JAAZAC010000223.1 GCA_012514545.1 Actinomycetales bacterium
AGTTCACGAACGACTTCATCAACTCGATCGCCAACAACCGCGCCTCGGTGTTCCAGTCGCGCTACCGGGAGATCGACATCCTGCTGATCGACGACATCCAGTTCCTGCAGGGGAAGGACTCCACCCAGGAGGCGTTCTTCCACACGTTCAACACCCTGCACAACGCGAACAAGCAGGTCGTCATCACGTCCGACGTGCCGCCCAAGCAGCTCGCCGGATTCGAGGACCGGATGCGTTCCCGCTTCGAGTGGGGCCTCATCACGGACATCCAGCCGCCCGACCTCGAGACGCGCATCGCGATCCTGCGCAAGAAGGCCGCGAACGAGAAGCTCCAGGCGCCCGACGACGTCCTCGGCTACATCGCGTCGAAGATCTCCACGAACATCCGCGAGCTCGAGGGCGCGCTCATCCGCGTGACCGCGTTCGCCAACCTCAACCGGCAGCACGTGGACCTCGCGCTCGCCGAGATCGTCCTCAAGGACCTCATCACCGACGACGACACCGCGGAGATCACGGCCGCCACGATCATCACGCAGACCGCCAACTACTTCGGCCTGACGATCGACGACCTCTGCGGTTCCTCGCGCTCGCGCGTTCTCGTGACGGCGCGTCAGATCGCGATGTACCTGTGCCGCGAGCTCACCGACATGAGCCTGCCCAAGATCGGCCAGCAGTTCGGCGGCCGCGACCACACCACGGTGATGCACGCGAACCGCAAGATCCGCGAGCTCATGGCGGAACGGCGCTCGATCTACAACCAGGTGACAGAGCTCACGAACCGCATCAAGCAGCAGAACCGCGGCTGATTTTCCCAGGCCCTTCTGGTGCCTTGTTCACACCTGTGGACATCCTTGTGGACGGGCGTGGATGACACGCATCGGGGATGTGGACGCCGCGGCCCTGGACGGTGGACGCAGGGTGAACACAGAACCGTCGTCCACCGGCCCGCCGCGTCGTCGACAGCCGCGTCGACAGCCGGGTCCACACCCCGCCCGGCCCGCTGACCTGCGACGACGGCGTGGTTCCACAGTCTCCACACCCCCGATGACGATGACGAGTCTCTTGCATCACAAGGGATCCCCACACCGTCATGAGGCCGGCCGCGCGACCGGCCGCACCCATCCGGCCGACCGTCCGACCCACCACCCGCCGAGCGGTGTCCGCACGTTGGTGCACTCGCGTACTGTTCAGTCCGTACTCCCCGCTGCACGGCCGTCGCGACGGCGCGACGTGCCGAGGGGCGACTGGTCTGCCGCACCACCGGCGTGAAGGGATGAGGCATGAGGTTCCGGGTCGACCGTGACGTTCTCGCCGAGGCCGTGACGTGGACGGCCCGATCCCTCCCCACCCGACCCCCCGTCCCGGTGCTGGCCGGCGTGCGGATCGACGTCGACGACACGGGCGTCGTGCAGCTCTCCTCGTTCGACTACGAGGTGTCGGCCCGCTCGGAGATCGCGGCCGAGGTCAGCGAGAAGGGCACGGTCCTCGTCTCGGGACGCCTCCTCGCGGAGATCTCCCGCGCGCTCCCCGCCCAGCCGGTGGACGTCGTGCTCGAGGGCACCAAGGTCACGGTCACCTGCGGGGCCAGCCGCTTCTCGCTGCTCACGATGCCGGTCGAGGACTACCCGGCCCTGCCGGCCATGCCCGACGTCATCGGCGCGGTCCCGGGCGAGCGGCTCGCCGAGGCGGTCAACCAGGTCACGGTCGCGGCGAGCCGCGACGACACCCTCCCCCTCCTCACGGGCGTCCGGATGGAGATCGAGGGCGAGACGATGACGCTCCTCGCCACCGACCGGTACCGCCTCGCGCTCCGTGAGCTCCAGTGGCAGCCGGCCCGCCCGGACATCAGCCAGGTCGCCCTGGTCCGCGCGCGGACGCTCTCCGACGCCGCGCGCTCGCTCGGCGGCTCCGACCAGGTGACGATCGCGCTCTCCACGGGTTCCGGCGTCGACCTCATCGGCTTCGAGGCCGGCGGCCGCCACACGACGTCCCTCCTCGTGGACGGCGACTACCCGCCCGTCCGCCGGCTCTTCCCCGAGGAGACGCCGATCCACGCCGTCGTCGAGCTGGCCCCGCTCACGGAGGCGGCGCGCCGCGTGGCCCTCGTCGCCGAGCGGAACACGCCGATCCGGCTCGCCTTCTCCGAGGGCCAGGTGGTGCTCGACGCCGGCCAGGGTGACGACGCGCAGGCCTCCGAGGCGCTCGAGGCGACCCTCGTCGGCGAGGAGATCACCGTCGCGTTCAACCCGCAGTACCTCCTCGACGGGCTGGGCGCCCTCACGACGCCGTACGTGCGGTTCTCGTTCACGCACCCGAACAAGCCCGTCGAGTTCACCGGTCAGGAGACCGTGGACGCCGACGACGACAAGACCTACCGCTACCTGTTGGTGCCCATCCGCTTCGCGAGCTGAGATGGTGCCCATGCACATCGGACTCGTCGGGCTCGGGCGCATGGGCGCGAACATGCGCGACCGCCTGCGCGACCGCGGCGTGGAGGTCACCGGCTACGACCGCGACCCGGCGGTGAGCGACGTGCCGGACCTCGCCGCCCTGGTCGCCGCCCTGCCCGACGGCGGCCGCGTCGTCTGGGTGATGGTCCCCTCCGGGGAGCCCACGCGGGCGGTGGTGGCGGAGCTGGGCGGGCTGCTCGCCGCCGGCGACCTCGTGGTCGAGGGCGGCAACTCGCACTACACGGACGACATCGCCCACGCCGCGGCGCTCGCCGAGCGCGGCATCCGCTACGTCGACGTCGGCGTCTCCGGCGGGGTGTGGGGCCGCGCGAACGGCTACGGCCTCATGGCGGGCGGCGACGCGGCCGACGTCGACGCGCTCGCCCCGGTCTTCGACGCGCTGCGCCCGGACGGCCCGCGGGAGGAGGGGTTCGTGCACGCGGGCCCGGTCGGGGCCGGCCACTTCGCGAAGATGGTGCACAACGGGATCGAGTACGGCCTCATGCAGGCGTACGCCGAGGGGTACGAGCTGCTGTCCGCCTCGGACCTCGTCACGGACGTGCCGGGCGTGCTCAAGGCGTGGAGCCGCGGCACGGTGGTCCGCTCCTGGCTGCTCGACCTGCTCGTCGCGGCCATCGAGGCGGACCCGGAGCTCGGCTCGATCGACGACTGGGTCGAGGACTCCGGCGAGGGTCGGTGGACGGTGGACGAGGCGATCGACCGCGCGGTGCCGCTCCCGGTGATCTCCGCGGCGCTCTTCGCGCGCTTCGCGTCGCGCCAGGTGGACTCGCCCGCGATGAAGGCGGTCGCCGCCCTGCGCCAGCAGTTCGGCGGGCACGCCGTCCGGCCGGCGCAGTGATTCCTGCACGGGGTGCCGCGTGCACGTGAGCTGGCTGGCCCTCAAGGACTTCCGCTCGTACCCGGAGCTGGACCTGGCCCTGGACCCGGGCGTGACCGCCTTCGTCGGCCCGAACGGGCAGGGCAAGACGAACCTCGTCGAGGCGATCGGCTACGCGTCGACGCTGGCCAGCCACCGCGTGGCGAGCGACGCCGCGCTCGTGCGGGCGGGGGCGCCGTCGGCTGTCGTGCGCGTGCGGGCGCGCCGCGGGGACCGGGAGACGCTCGTCGAGCTCGAGATCACGCCGGGCCGCGCGAACCGGGCGCAGGTGAACCGCTCCCCGGTCCGCCGCACGCGCGACGTGCTCGGCATCATCCGCACCGTCGTCTTCGCGCCGGAGGACCTGGCCCTGGTCAAGGGCGACCCCGACGGCCGGCGCCGCTTCCTCGACGCGCTCCTCGTGCAGGTCTCGCCCCGGATGGCGGGTGTCCTCGCCGACTACGACCGGGTGCTGCGCCAGCGCGGCGCCCTGCTGAAGTCGGCGGGTCCCGCGCGTCGCCTGGCCCGGGCCGGCTCCCGCGCGCCGGACCCGGAGGACCAGCCCGCCGTGGACGCGACCCTCGACGTCTGGGACGCGAAGCTCGCCCAGCTGGCCGCGGAGATCCTGGCGGCCCGCCTGCTCCTCGTCGACCGGCTGCGGCCGCACGTCGCGGCGGCCTACGAGCGCGTGAGCGACGGCGGGTCGGCCGGCCTGGGCTACCGCTCCTCTCTGGCCCTCGCCGAGGACGCGGCCGACGACGCCGGTGCCGCCGGCCCCGTCCCCGCCGTCCTGCCGCACGACGGCGTGCCCGCCGCGGTGCTCGAGGAGCAGCTCGTCGAGGCGATGCGGCGGCTGCGCCGCCAGGAGCTCGAGCGCGGCGTCACCCTGGTCGGCCCGCACCGGGACGACCTGCTCCTGGCCGTCAACGGCCTCCCGGCCCGCGGCTACGCGAGCCACGGCGAGTCGTGGTCGCTCGCCCTGGCCCTCCGCCTCGCCTGCTTCGAGCTGCTCACGCACGGCGACGACGACGCGATCGGCGGCTGGGTGGAGGGGTCCGCGCCGATCCTCGTCCTCGACGACGTGTTCGCCGAGCTCGACGTCGCGCGCCGCGACCGGCTGGCCCGTCTCGTGGCCGACGCCGAGCAGGTGCTCATCACCGCGGCGGTCCCGCACGACGTGCCGGACGGCCTGGCGGGCGCGCGCTTCGACGTCGCCGGCGGGAGGGTGCGCCGTGCCTGAGCAGCCCCTGCCCGACGGCGGGCCCGCAGCCGGCGAGCCCGCGCCCGACGCCGCGCCCGCACCCGACACCGACCTCCCCGCCCGGCCCGTCGCCGAGGCGCTCGGCCTCACGCCCCCCTCCGAGGTGGGGCGTGCGGCGCTCAACCGCGCGAAGGCCGCGGCCCGCGCCCGGGGGGCGCGCCCCGGTCAGCCGGCGCCGCGCCGCGTGGCCGGGAGCCGCAACCGGCCGGAGGGCAGCGGCCGCGACCCGGTGCTCCTCGGCGAGACGCTCGCCCGGCTCGCCGCCGAGCGCGCGTGGGACGAGCCGCTCTCGGTCGGCGGCGTCATCGGGCGCTGGCGCGAGGTCGTCGGCGACCAGATCGCCGACCACTGCACGCCCGAGACGTTCGAGGACGGCCTGCTCGTCGTGCGCGCCGACTCCTCCACCTGGGCGGCCAACCTGCGGCTGCTCACCCCGCAGCTCCTGGCCCGCCTGGCCGCCGAGGTGGGCCCCGACGTCGTCACCGAGGTCCGCGTCCTCGGGCCCGCGGGGCCGCGCTGGGGCCGGGGCCGGCGCAGCGTGCCGGGCCGCGGTCCGCGCGACACCTACGGCTAGCCCCGCCGACGCGTTCTGGCGCGATGAACAGCGCCGGTCGACCCCCTGTCCACGCCCCGGGCCCGACGGCGCGTCCAGGCTGTGCAGGAACGGCTCTGAGGGCCGTTCGGGGTAGACTGGGACCTGTCATTCCTGGTGTTCGCGCGCCATGTCGTCGTGCCGCGGGCTCGGCATGGGCCGGTGCGCGCGTCGGACCTGTCCTGCGTCCCCCAGGTTTCCTGCGCACACCGCTGACGCGGCGCGCCCATCGCACACGAGGAGCACCTTCGCCCGTGGCCGACACCACTGCCGAGACCCTCCCGGCGAGCCCTGGGGGGACCGGCTACGACGCCAGCGCGATCACCGTCCTCGAGGGACTCGAGGCCGTCCGCAAGCGCCCCGGCATGTACATCGGCTCGACCGGTCCGCGGGGCCTCCACCACCTCGTCTACGAGGTTGTGGACAACTCTGTGGACGAAGCCCTCGCCGGTGTCTGCACCGAGATCGACGTGACCCTCCTGGCCGACGGCGGCGTCCGCGTCGTCGACGACGGCCGCGGCATCCCGGTGGGCATCGTCGAGAGCGAGGGCCGGCCGGCGGTCGAGGTCGTCCTGACCGTCCTGCACGCGGGCGGCAAGTTCGGCGGCGGCGGCTACGCGGTCTCCGGCGGCCTGCACGGCGTCGGCGTCTCGGTCGTCAACGCGCTGTCCAGCCGCCTCGAGGTGGAGATCCACCGCGACGGCCACGTCTGGCGCCAGGCCTACCGGGACGGCGTCCCCGAGGCGCCCCTCGCCCAGGGCGAGGCGACCGACCGCACGGGCACCAGCGTCACGTTCTGGCCCAACGCCGAGATCTTCGAGACCGTCGACTTCGACTTCGAGACCCTGCGCTCGCGGTTCCAGCAGTACGCCTTCCTCAACAAGGGGCTCCGCCTGACGCTCACGGACGAGCGCCCGCAGCACACCGGCACCGAGGACGAGATCACCGACGCGGTCGCCGCCCAGGCGGCGCACGAGGCGGACGGGATCACGGAGTCCGGCATCGACGTCGTCGGCGGCACCCCCGCGCGCACGGTCACGTACAAGTACGACGGCGGCCTCGTCGACTACGTCAAGCACCTCACCGCGACCAAGAAGGTGGACCGGATCCACCCGGAGGTCATCGACTTCAGCGCCGAGGACACCGAGCGCCGGATCTCCGTCGAGATCGCGATGCAGTGGACGAGCGCCTACTCCGAGTCCGTGCACACGTACGCCAACACGATCTCCACGACCGAGGGCGGCACGCACGAGGAGGGCTTCCGCGCCGCGCTGACCTCCCTGGTCAACCGGTACGCGCGCGAGAAGGGCATCCTCAAGGACAAGGACGACAACCTCACCGGCGACGACGTCCGCGAGGGGCTGACCGCCGTCATCTCCGTCAAGCTCGGCGAGCCGCAGTTCGAGGGTCAGACGAAGACCAAGCTCGGCAACACCGAGGCGCGCACGTTCGTGCAGAAGGTCGTCGGCGAGCAGCTCGGCGACTGGCTCGACGCGCACCCGAGCGAGGCGCGCGACATCATCCGCAAGGCGATCCAGGCGGCCCAGGCCCGGATGGCGGCGCGCAAGGCGCGCGAGGCCACGCGGCGCAAGGGCCTGCTCGAGTCGGGCGGCATGCCGGGCAAGCTCAAGGACTGCCAGTCCAACGACGCCGCCGAGTCCGAGATCTTCATCGTCGAGGGCGACTCCGCGGGCGGCTCCGCGGTCCGCGGCCGCAACCCGCGCACCCAGGCGATCTTGCCCCTGCGGGGCAAGATCCTGAACGTCGAGCGCGCCCGCCTCGACCGGGCGCTCGGGAACGCGGAGGTCCAGGCCCTCATCACGGCGTTCGGCACCGGCATCGGCGAGGACTTCGACATCAGCAAGCTGCGCTATCACAAGATCGTTCTGATG
>JAAZAC010000224.1 GCA_012514545.1 Actinomycetales bacterium
AGCCGCTGGATCCGGGTCACGCCCTCGACGATCGCGTCGTCGCCCATCGCGTACGACAGCCGCAGGTAGCCGCTCGGCCCGAACGCCTCGCCCGGCACGACGGCGACCTCCGCCTCCTCGAGGAGCAGCTCCGCGAGCTCGGCCGAGGTCGTCGGGCGGCGCCCGCGGATCTCCTTGCCGAGCACGCCCTCCACGGAGGGGTAGGCGTAGAAGGCGCCCTGCGGCGTCGGGCAGACGACGCCGTCGATCTCGTTGAGCATCCGCACGATCGTCCGGCGCCGGCGGTCGAAGGCGTCGCGCATCGCGGCGGCCGCGGACAGGTCGCCGCTCACCGCGGCGAGCGCCGCGCGCTGCGACACGTTGGCGACGTTCGACGACAGGTGCGACTGCAGGTTCGTCGCGGCCTTGACGACGTCCGGCGGGCCGATGAGCCAGCCGACCCGCCAGCCCGTCATCGCGTACGTCTTGGCGACGCCGTTGAGGACGACGGTGGTGTCCGCGAGCTCGGGGACGGCGCGGACGATCGGGGTGGCGGTCACGCCGTCGTAGGTGAGGTGCTCGTAGATCTCGTCGGTCAGCACCCAGATGCCGTGCTCGAGCGCCCAGCGCCCGATCGCCTCGACCTGCTCCGGCGGGTACACCGCCCCGGTGGGGTTGGAGGGGGAGCAGAACAGCAGTGCCCTGGTGCGCGGGGTGCGGGCCGCCTCGAGCTGCTCGACGGTGACGAGGTAGCCCTGGTCGGCGCCCGCGAAGACCGCGACGGGGACGCCGCCCGCGAGGCGGATCGCCTCCGGGTACGTCGTCCAGTAGGGCGCGGGGAGCAGGACCTCGTCCCCCTCGCCGACGACGGTCGCGAACGCCTCGTAGACGGCCTGCTTGCCGCCGTTGGTGACGAGGACCTGGCTCGGGGAGACCTCGTAGCCGGAGTCGCGCAGGGTCTTCGCCGCGATGGCCTCGCGCAGCGCGGGCAGGCCGGCGGCGGGCGTGTAGTGGTGGTTCGCGGGCTCGCGGCAGGCGGCGATCGCGGCCTCGACGATGTAGTCCGGCGTCGGGAAGTCGGGCTCGCCGGCGCCGAACCCGATGACGGGCCGGCCGGCGGCCCGCAGCTCCCGGGCCTTGGCGTCGACGGCGAGGGTCGCCGACTCCGAGATCGCGGCGACACGGGGGGACAGGCGGCGGGCGGCGGCTGCGGGCTGGCTCACGGGGGTCATCCTCCCAGAGCCGTCCGGCGGTGCCGAGCTGTTTCGCATGGCGGCCGGCGGGTGGTGGCGGCGGCGGGGCCGGTGGCGCGGCGCGGGCGCGGACGGTGGCGCACGGACGGCGTTCGACCCAGGCGGCGCGAGCCCGTACACTCGACCGCTGGTGGTCCGTCCGCCATGATCCGGCGCGCCCGCGCGGCGCGGCGTCCGGGCGTCGGGCGACCTTAGGGCAGTGGCGCAATTGGCAGCGCACCGGTCTCCAAAACCGGCGGTTGTGGGTTCGAGTCCCTCCTGCCCTGCGTTGAGCATCCGCCCGCCGGGCGGGGCCGCCGGCGAGCCGCCGGGCACACACCATCTCGACGTAGGGAACACGACGTGAGCGAATCCGCACGGGCGGGCGCCTCCGGCGCCGACAAGACCCGGCGTCCCGCGGCGCGGCCGAGCCGCGGCCGCGGCCGCGCCGAGGAGCCGGGCCCGTTCGCTCGCCTCGCGCGCTTCGTGCGTCAGGTGGTCGCGGAGCTGAGGAAGGTCGTGCGGCCGAGCCGCAACGACCTCATCGGGTACGCGACGGCGGTGCTGGTCTTCGTCGCCGCGGTCATGGCGTTCGTGACGCTCGTCGACCTGGGGGTCGGCTCGCTCACGGCGTGGGTGTTCGGCGGCTGAGCAGCCCCGGCTCCCCGGCCGTCGAGCGCGGCGGGCGCCCTGAGCAGGACGGACCACGAGCGCACCGACAACAATCGAGCACGAGCACCCCGAAGCCAAGAGAAAGCAGGTCCCCTGGTGTCCACCGAGTCGCTGGAGCCGATGGAGCACGACGCGTCGCAGGCCGACGACGTCGCCGCGCCGGCCGACGCCCAGCCCGCGGAGGCCGCTGAGGCGGCGGAGGTCGCCGTGCCCGAGGTCGCCGACGTCGAGGACGCCGCCGCGCCCGAGGCCGCCGACGACGCTCCGGCCGCGGACGAGCCCGAGGCCGCCGAGGACGACGTCGAGGACCCGGTCGCCGAGTTCAAGGCGAAGCTGCGGAGCCTGCCGGGCGACTGGTACGTCGTGCACTCCTACGCCGGCTACGAGAACCGCGTGAAGGCGAACCTCGAGAACCGCATCCAGAGCCTCAACATGGAGGACTACATCTTCCAGGTCGAGGTCCCCATGGAGGAGGTCGTCGAGATCAAGAACGCCCAGC
>JAAZAC010000225.1 GCA_012514545.1 Actinomycetales bacterium
ACGTCGGCCAGAAGCGATTCAGCCTCGAGGGCGGCGAATCGACGATCGCGCTCCTCGACGCGGTGCTCACGAGCGCCGCTCAGGCGGAGCTCGACGAGGTCGCCATCGGCATGGCCCACCGCGGCCGACTCAACGTGCTCACCAACATTGCCGGCAAGACCTACGGGCAGATCTTCCGCGAGTTCGAGGGCACGCAGGATCCGCGCACCGTGCAGGGCTCCGGTGATGTGAAGTACCACCTCGGCACCGAGGGCGTGTTCACCGCCGAGTCCGGCGCGCAGACCAAGGTCTACCTCGCGGCGAACCCGTCCCACCTCGAGGCGGTCGACCCGGTGCTCGAGGGCATCGTGCGCGCCAAGCAGGACCGGATCGACCTCGGCGGCGACGGCTTCTCCGTGCTGCCCGTGCTCATCCACGGCGACGCGGCCTTCGCGGGCCAGGGCGTCGTCGTCGAGACCCTCAACCTGTCCCAGCTGCGCGGCTACCGCACCGGCGGCACGGTGCACGTCATCGTCAACAACCAGGTCGGCTTCACGACCGGCCCGACGTCGTCGCGCTCGACGCACTACTGCACCGACGTGGCCAAGGGCCTGCAGGTGCCGATCTTCCACGTCAACGGGGACGACCCCGAGGCGTGCGTGCGCGTGGCCGAGCTCGCGTTCGAGTTCCGCGAGCAGTTCGACCGCGACGTCATCATCGACATGGTCTGCTACCGCAGGCGCGGCCACAACGAGGGCGACGACCCGTCGATGACGCAGCCGCTCATGTACAACCTCATCGAGGCGAAGCGGAGCGCGCGCAAGCTCTACACGGAGTCGCTCGTCAGCCGCGGCGACATCTCGGTCGAGGAGGCCGAGCAGGCGCTGCAGGACTACCAGAACCAGCTCGAGCGCGTGTTCCGGGAGACGAAGGAGGGCGCCGCCGCGCGGGCGGCGGGCCGCGACGACGTCGCCGGGCTCGAGAAGCCGGAGTCCCAGCTCGAGGACGCGGGCACGATGGTCGGCTGGCGCACGGCCGTGCCGCCGGAGGTCCTGCACCGCATCGGCCGGGCGCACGTGCGGCCGCCGGAGGGGTTCACCGTCCACCCGAAGCTCGAGCCGCTGCTCGCCAAGCGCGAGGAGATGTCGCGCGTCGGCCCGGTCGACTGGGGCTTCGGCGAGATCCTCGCGTTCGGCTCGCTGCTGCTCGAGGGCACGCCCGTGCGGCTGGCCGGGCAGGACTCGCGGCGCGGCACCTTCGTCCAGCGGCACGCCGTCCTGCACGACCGGCGGACGGGCGCCGAGTGGACCCCGCTGAACTTCCTGTCGAGCGACCAGGCGAAGTTCTGGGTCTACGACTCCTCGCTGAGCGAGTTCGCGGCGATGGGCTTCGAGTACGGCTACTCCGTCGAGCGACCCGACGCGCTCGTGCTGTGGGAGGCCCAGTTCGGCGACTTCGCCAACGGCGCGCAGACGATCATCGACGAGTTCGTCGCCTCGGCCGAGCAGAAGTGGGGCCAGCGCTCGTCGGTGGTCCTGCTGCTGCCGCACGGCTACGAGGGCCAGGGGCCGGACCACTCGTCGGCCCGGATCGAGCGCTACCTGCAGCTCTGCGCCGAGGACAACATGACCGTCGCGGTGCCGAGCACGCCCGCGTCGTACTTCCACCTGCTGCGACGCCAGGCGTACGACCGGCCGCGGCGGCCCCTCGTCGTCGCCACCCCGAAGTCGCTGCTGCGGCTCAAGGCGGCGACGTCGCCGGTCGAGGCCTTCACCGAGGGCACGTTCCGCCCGGTGCTCGGCGAGGAGCACCTGCCGGCGGACGCCCGGGTGGACCGCGTGCTCCTGTGCGCGGGCAAGGTCTACTACGACCTCCTCGCGCACCGGGCCAAGACGGGCGACGCGCGGACGGCGATCGTCCGCCTCGAGCAGCTCTACCCGCTCGACGTCGACGCGCTGGCGGAGGCGGTGGCCCCCTGGCCGGACGCCGAGCTGGTGTGGGTCCAGGAGGAGCCGGCGAACCAGGGCGCCTGGTCGTACATGACGCTGACGCTCGGTGACCGCCTCGGCCGCCCGCTGCGCCGCGTGTCCCGTGCGGCGGCCGCGTCCCCCGCGACCGGCTCGAGCGCCACGCACGTCGCGGAGCAGACGGCGATCGTGACGGAGGCCTTCGCCCGCTGACCGGCGCGCGTCGGTCCGCCGCCCGCCGTCCCGCCTCGGCCAGACTGCAGCGTGGGCCCTGCGCGGGCCGACGCGAGGGGAGGCGACGGTGACGGCTGTGGTGCGGCGCATCTGCGTCGTCGGCGACGAGCTCGTGGCGGGGGTCGGCGACGCCAAGGCGCTCGGCTGGCTCGGGCGCGTCACCGCGCGCACCGCCGTCGAGCCGCCCCTCGTGGTCCTGCCGCTGCCCGTCCCCGGCGAGACGACGGCGGGCCTCGCCGCGCGCTGGGAGGTGGAGGTCATGCTGCGCCTCGGCCCGGAGCCGACGCCGGGCGACCACCTCGTCGTCGCGCTCGGGCACGCCGACCTCGACGCGGGGATCTCCCTCGCCCGCAGCCGCCTCAACCTCGCGAACGTGCTCGACACGGCGGAGTCCCGGCGGCTGCGCACCCTGGTGGTCGGCCCCCCGCCGTCGGCGCGCCACGAGCCCGACCGCCAGGCGGAGCTGTCCGCGGCGTTCGCCGACGTCACGACGCGACGCCGCATCCCCTACGTGGAGACGTACGCGCCGCTCGCCCGCCACGAGCAGTGGCTCGCGGACCTCGCCGAGGGGGACGGCCGCCTGCCCGGCCAGGCGGGCTACGGCCTCATGGCGTGGCTCGTGCTGCACTCCGGCTGGCACCGCTGGCTCGGCCTGCCCGACGACGTCTGACCGCCCGGGCGCGGCCCGTCAGCGGGGCGCGCCCACCGTCGACCGGAGCATCTCCCACAGCGCCGCGGCGTCCACCGGGCGGGAGAACAGGTAGCCCTGGCCGAGCGCGCACGCGCTGTCGCGCATGACGGCGCACTGCTCGGGCCGCTCGATGCCCTCGGCGACCGTCGACAGGTGCAGCGTGCGGCCGAGCTCGACGATCGCCCGCGCGAGCTGCGCGGCCTCGGCGTCGTCGGCGACGTCGTCGACGAACGCCTTGTCGATCTTGAGGATGTCGATCGGGAACCCGCGCAGGTAGGTGAGCGAGGAGTACCCGGTGCCGAAGTCGTCGACCGCCAGCCCGACGCCCAGGGCCTTGAGCTCGCCGAGACGCGACATGGCGAGGTCACGGTCCTTCATGAGGATCGACTCGGTGATCTCGAGCACGAGGCCGTCCGGCGGCAGGCCGGAGTCGGCGAGGGCGGCCGCGACGCGCGCGGCGAGCCCGGGCTCGGCGATCTGCCGGGCGGAGAGGTTGACGGCCACCGCGGGCGCGCGGCCCGGCGGGAGCGCGTCGTGCCACACGCGCGCCTGCCGGCACGCCTCGCGCAGCACCCAGTCCCCGATCGGCAGGATGACGCCCGTCTCCTCCGCGACCGGGATGAACGACAGGGGCGGCACCCAGCCGTGACCCGGCCGGTCCCAGCGCAGCAGCGCCTCGACGCACACGACGTCCTCGGTGACGAGGTCGACGATCGGCTGGTAGTGCAGGCAGAACTCGTCGTGCGTCAGGGCGGTGCGCAGGTCGTGCTCGAGCTCGACGCGGCGCTCGAACCGCTCGCGCATCGAGGTGTCGAAGACGACCGAGCGCCCGGCACCGGTCTGCTTCGCCTCGTACATGGCGACGTCCGCGTCGCGCACGAGCGACTCGCCGTCGGTGGACCCGGGCGGGGCGGTGACGATGCCGATGCTCGCGTCGACGAAGACGTCCCGGCCCGCGATCGCCACGGACTCGCGGATGGCGGCCCCGATGCGGTCCGCGATCGCCACGACGCCCTCGACGTCGTCGACCGCCTCGATGAGGACCGCGAACTCGTCGCCGCCGAACCGGGCCGCCGAGTCCCGGCCGCGCAGGGCGCCGCGGATCCGTGCGCCGACCTCCATGAGCAGCGCGTCCCCCGCGGCGTGGCCGAGGGTGTCGTTGACCATCTTGAAGCGGTCGAGGTCGATGAACAGCACCGCGACGAGCGGCCCGGGCGACGCGCCGAGGGCCTCGTCGAGGCGCTGCATGAACAGCCGGCGGCTCGCCAGCCCGGTCACGGCGTCGTGGTTCGCCCGGTCCATCTCCGCGAGCGTCAGCGCGTCCGTGAGGGCCAGGCTGACCTGCTCGGCGAACGCCTCGAGGACGGCCTGGTCCTCCGTGCCGTAGGCGCGGTCCGGCGCGGACGACGCGACCACGAGGGCGCCGGCGGGCCGGCTCCCCTCGTGCACCGGGGCGGCGAGCGCGGTGGCGGGCCGCTCCCCCGGCCAGGCGTCGACGTCGCTGCCCAGCACCGGCCCCCGGGCGAGGACGACGCGGTCGGTCGTGATCGCGGCCCACGTCGGGTCGGTCGGCGACGGGCGCGACCGGCGCACGGCCGCCTCCACCGCGGCGGGCATGCCGCGCGACGTGACGTGCACGAACCGATCGGGGTCGTCGCGGTCGACGAGGCAGATGACCGCGACGTCGTCGCCGAGGAGGCCGCGCGCGCCGTCGACGACGGTGCCGAGCACCTCGTCGAGCGGCGCCCGGCGGGTGATCGCCCGCTGCACGCCGACGAGCCGCTCGAGGAGCTGGTGGCGCACTCGCAGCGACTCCAGCAAGCGCCGGTTCTCCGCGGCCTGCCGGTCCGACAGCGCGCGCATCGCGCGCTCGGTCTCGACGGTCCGCAACGAGAGCAGGGCGACGTGGAACGCGCGGGCCATGCCGCGCAGGAGGTGCACCTCCGCGGTCGAGAACTCGCTGATGTACGAGCGCGCGACGACGAGGTGCCCGTCGGTCGCCTCGCGCAGCGGGGCGGCGAGCGCCGCGCACACGCCGACGCCCGGGACCTCGATCTCCTCCGTCTCGCGGTGGGCGACCGCGAGCAGCGCGTCGGTGGACGCCAGGTCCTCCGGGATGCCGACGGCCGCCTCCACGCGCCCCGGCAGGATGACGGCGCCCACCTCGGCGTCGAAGGCGGCGGCGACCCGGCCGGCGGCCACGCGGGCCGCGGTGGCGCTGTCGGGGCAGGACGAGACGGCCGTCAGGAACTGCACGAGCAGCTGCGTCGAGGAGGTCTCGGCGGAGGTGGGCATGCGTCGCACCGTCGTCACCTGCGCCGCCCAGGGCACACGGGCCCGCCCGTCCCGCCCGCACCGACCGGCCGGCGGGGCGTCCGCGCGCGCTCTGCCATTGCAGCCTCCCAGGGCCAGCGGCGCCGGGAGCCGCGCCGCACCTGAGGGATCGGCCGGCACGCGGCGCTCCTGAGCCCGGGGGCGGGTGAACCCTCCGTGATGTCGATCACGGTCGGTCGTCTGCCCGGACCGCCGGCCGCGGCCCCTCAGCGGCCCGTCAGCGACCCGTCAGCGGCCGGTCAGCGTCGCGACGATGGCCCGGCGGGCCGAGTCGAGCACCGTGCGCACGGTGTCGACCGTGAGCTGGGTGACCTCCCCCCGCGCGTCGGCGCGGCGCAGCTCCGCGCGCATCTCGTCGCGGAACTCGTGCAGCAGGGCCTCGGCCTCCGCGCGCCGCGCGCGGGAGGCCGCCCGCCGCTCGCCCGCCGGCGAGACGGGCGTGCCCGCCGCGGCCCGCACCTCCTGCGCGGCCGCGGCGAGGTCCGCGCGCAGCTCCGCCATGGCGCCGCGCACCTCGTCGCGCACCTGCGCGGCGAGCGAGCGCACGGTCTCGGCGAGGTCCTCCTCCAGGGCGGCGAGGTCGCCGCGCCGGGCCGCCAGCTCGGCGCGGCCGGCGTCGGTGAGGCGGTACGTGCTCTTGCGGCCGTCGTCGGTGCGCTGGACGAGCCCCTCCTCCTCGAGCCGCGCGAGCCGCGGGTAGACGGTGCCCGGGCTCGGGCGGTAGGTGCCCCCGAACCGGTCGGACAGGGCGGTGATGAGCTCGTAGCCGTGCTTGGGCCCGCTCTCGAGGAGCGCGAGCAGGTACAGCCGGAGCTGGCCGTGCGCGAAGACGGCCATCAGACCGCCCCGCCCTCGCGGCCGGGACCGCCGCGCAGGACCGTGACGTGCCCGGAGACCGTCTTCGTCGAGAGCCGGACGGCTCCGTCGCCGCGGACGACGTCGACCGAGCCGGTGACGTACCCGTCGCCCGTGTGGGCCTCGCCGTCCACGACGACGCGGCCGGAGACGCTCTTCGCGGCGACGGTCACGCCGAGCCCCTCGGGCAGGCGGACCGTGACGTCGCCGGAGACGGTCTGGGCGTACAGCTCGCGGGCCGCCGCGGCGTCGAGGGTGACGGTGCCCGACACGGTGGTCACCTGCACCTGGCCGAACCGGCCGGAGGCCGTGACGCCGCCGGACACGGCGTTGGCCCGCAGGTCCCCGACGTGGCCGCGGACGACGAGGTCCCCGGAGACGGACTTCGCGACGAGCAGGCCGCGCGTGCCGTCGGCGACCACGGAGCCCGAGACCGTGGAGACCTGTGCCCCGCCGGTCATCTCGGCCAGGAGGCCCTCCGCGGTCACGGTGCCGATCCGGGCGGCGACGTCGCGCGGGACCGCGATGTGCACGTCCGCGCGGTCGTCGGCCCGCCAGCCCTTGAAGCGGTCGAGCCAGCCCTCCCAGCCGCCGAGCGTGTACGGGTAGCCGACGCGGAGCTCGCCGTCGGCGAGCGTCACCTCGAGCGACCGGCCGACGACGCGGTGCACCTCGATCCGGGCGCCGGGCTCGTCCCGCCCGACGACGTCGACGCGGCCCGCGACGAGCCCGACGCGCAGCGCGCGGACGTCGTCGAGCTCGATGATCTGGGGCCCGGTGACCACCCACGTGTCCCGCTGCACGCCCGTCACGTTCATCGCCTGCCTCCCGATTCGAGATATATCGCGTTTCCGAAGGCACGATATATCTCGACTTCCGGCGGGCGCAAGCGTACCGCCCGACGCCGGCACCCGGGGCCGGCACCCGGGCCTCTCCCCCGCCCGACGGCGGGGCCCGCCTAGCGGACGACGCCCGCCGCGCGCAGCTCGACCGTGAGGTCCTGCGGGCGCGTGGCCACGGCGCACGCGTCCTCGTAGGTGACGACGCCCTCCGAGACCAGCTGGAAGAGGTGCTTGTCGAAGGTCTGCATCTTGTAGAACTCGCCCTCGGCGATGAGGTCCTCGAGCGGCGGGTTGTTGAACGGGTCGATGATCGCCTCGGCCGTGCGGCCCGTGTTGACCATGACCTCGACGACGGCGACCCGGCCGGTGCCGTCGGCCCGGCGCACGAGGCGCTGCGAGACGATGCCGCGCAGCGACTGGGCCAGCGCGCCGCGGATCTGCTTCTGCTCGTGCGGCTGGAAGAAGTCGACGATCCGGTTGATCGTCTCCGAGGCGTCGATCGTGTGCAGCGTCGAGAGCACGAGGTGCCCGGTCTCCGCGGCCGACAGCGCCGCGCGCACCGTCTCCACGTCGCGCATCTCGCCGACGAGGATGACGTCCGGGTCCTGCCGCATCGCGGCGCGCAGCGCGACGGTGAAGTCGGCCGTGTCGTAGCCGACCTCGCGCTGGGACACGATCGCCTTCTTGTCCTTGTGCAGGATCTCGATCGGGTCCTCGATGGTGACGACGTTGACCTCCTTGTACGTGTTGATGAGGTCCACCATCGAGGCGAGGGTCGTCGTCTTGCCCGAGCCCGTGGGGCCCGTGACGAGCACGAGGCCGCGCGGCTCGAGGGCCAGCTCGCCGAGCACCTCGGGCAGGTGCAGCTCCTCGAGCGTCTGCGCCCCCATCGCGACCCGCCGGAACACCAGGCCCAGCGTGCCGCGCGCGCGGAACGCGTTGACCCGGAACCGCCCGACGCCGGACAGCGAGTAGGCGAAGTCCGCCTCGTTGGTCTCCGCGAACGACTCGCGCAGCTCGTCGGGCAGCACCTGGTTCACCATGTACTCGGTGTCCTCGGGGCGCAGATCGGGCACCTGGAGGCGTCGCAGCCGCCCGTCGACGCGCAGGCGCGGCGCCGACCCCACCTTGCAGTGCAGGTCGGACCCCCTGCTGCTGGCGAGGGCGTGCAGGAGCGGGATGACGGACTGCGGCTGCTGCTGCTCGGTCACCCTCTGGTGATCGGGCGCGAGGGGGCCCGACTTGAGGCCCGATGCGCCGGTCCTGCGGTCGTCCCGATGCCGCCCGGCGCGGTCAGTCCGAGGCCTCGACCTGCATCCGCAGGATGGTCAGCTGCCGGCGGATCCGCACGTGCAGCTCGGCGGGCGCGGGCTCGAGGCACGAGCGCCGCACCAGCCGCTTGAGGTGGTCCGCGACGTCGTACTCGGACAGGCAGGGCTCGCAGTCGGCGAGGTGGCGGCGGATGCGGTCGCCCTCGACGTCGTCGATCTCCGCGTCGATGAACTCGAAGAGGCGCGCGAGCGCCTCGGAGCAGTCGACGGCCGCGCCCTCGAGGTCGTCGTGGCTCACGACTCGCTCCCCTCGGTCCGCGCGGGCACCAGCCCCCGCTCGCGGGCGTAGTCCGTGAGCAGCTCGCGCAGCTGGTTGCGGCCGCGGTGCAGGCGGGACATCACCGTCCCGATCGGGGTACCCATGATCTCGGCGATCTCCTTGTACGCGAACCCCTCGACGTCGGCCAGGTAGACGGCGATCCGGAAGTCCTCGCCGATCGCCGCCAGGGCGGCCTTGACGTCCGCGTCGGGCAGGGCGTCCAGCGCCTCCGCCTCCGCCGAGCGCAGGCCGCTCGACGTGTGGGACGCGGCGCGGGCGAGCTGCCAGTCCTCGATGTCCTCCGAGCCCGACTGCAGCGGCTCACGCTGCTTCTTGCGGTAGGAGTTGATGAACGTGTTGGTCAGGATCCGGTAGAGCCACGCCTTGAGGTTGGTCCCCGGGCGGTACTGGTGGAAGGCCGCGAACGCCTTCGCGATCGTCTCCTGGACGAGGTCCTCGGCGTCGGTCGGGTTGCGCGTCATGCGCAGGGCGGCCGAGTACAGCTGGTCCACGTAGACCAGCGCCTCCCGCTCGAACCGCTCGGCGCGCTCCTCGGGCCCCTCCGCCGGCGCCCTGTCGAAGTCCTCGCGGTCGGTGCCCTCGTCGGGCGCGTCGTTGTCCATCGGCCACGAGCCTAGCCGCGGGTCCGGCGTCGGACCCCACGGGCCCCGTCGGCGACCGACCCCCCGCCGGCCCGTCGAGCGCCCGCCCGACGACGACGGCGCGCCGGTCGGCGCGGGAGCGAGCGCGAGCGTCATGACCGGGACAACGCCGCGGGCCCGCGGCGCCATTCCCGCAGGCCGTCGAACCCGCCGTCGCGAAGGCCGTCCGCCGACCCGCGCGCCGGGTCGGGGCGCAGCGGCTACCGTGCAGACAGGAGACCTTGGAGGAGACCATGCTCAGCCGCCGGATCGCCCGTCCCCTGCTGGCCGCGTGGTTCGTCGCCGAGGGCGTCGACGCCGCCCGGCACCCCGACGCGCACGTCGAGCGCCTGCGCGGCGCCTGGCGCCGCCTCGCGAAGAGCCTCGACCTCCCCCAGCCCCCACCCACCGGCACCCTGCGCACGATCGCGCAGGCGCACGGCGGGGCGACGGCCGCGGCCGGGATCCTGCTCGCGCTCGGCAAGGCGCCGCGCACCGCCGCGACCGCCCTCGTCCTGCTCACGCTGCCCGTGGCCGCCATGGACGCCCCGACCCGCGGCGGGTCCGACGACGAGGACGACCGCGGGCCGCGCCCGTTCCTGCGCGACCTGTCCCTGGTCGGCGGCGCGGCGATCGCGGCCCTCGACCGCGAGGGGCACCCGTCGCTGGGCTGGCGCCTCTCGCACGCCCGGGCCGGCCGGGCGGCGGCGGCGCGCTGAGGCCGCCACCCCGGCGGCGGCGGGCCCGCCGCCGGTAGCCTCGTCGCCATGACGACCGCGCCCGCCCCCGCGCCCGAGTGGGCCGCGCCGGTGGGCGAGCGCCCGCTGGACGCCGTCGTCGAGGTGCCGGGCTCGAAGTCGCTGACCAACCGCTACCTCGTGCTCGCGGCGCTCGCCGAGGGCCCCGGCCGCATCCGCGGCGCGCTGACCTCCCGCGACACGCTGCTCATGGCCGACGCGCTCGAGGTGCTCGGCGCGCGGGTGTCCCGGGACGGCGCCGACTGGACGGTCGACCCGCTCGACCCCGGCGGGGCCCCCGCCGGCGACGGCCCGCTGCGCGTCGAGTGCGGCCTCGCCGGCACCGTCATGCGGTTCGTGCCGCCGGTGGCGGCGCTGCTCGGCAGGCCCGTGCGCTTCGACGGCGACCCGGCCGCCCGGGTCCGGCCCGTGGGCCCGGTGCTCCGGGCCCTGCGCGCGCTCGGCGCCGACGTCGCCGACGACGGCCGCGGCACCCTCCCCTTCACGGTCACCGGGCCCGGCGTCGTCACCGGCGGCCTCGTGGACGTGGACGCGAGCGGGTCGTCGCAGTTCGTCTCCGGCCTGCTCCTCGCGGCGCCGCGCTTCGCCGAGGGCCTCGTGCTGCGGCACACCGGCCCGACGCTGCCGAGCCTGCCCCACATCGCGATGACCGTGGAGGTGCTGCGCGCCGCCGGCGTCGCCGTCGACGACTCGCGGCCGCACATCTGGGAGGTCGCCCCCGGCCCGGTCGCGGCGCGCGACGTGCGCGTCGAGCCGGACCTGTCCAACGCCGCGCCGTTCCTCGCCGCCGCGCTCGTCGTCGGCGGCACGGTGCGCGTGCCCGGCTGGCCGGAGCGGACCACCCAGCCCGGCGACCGCCTGCCCGAGATCCTCGAGGCGATGGGCGGGCGCGCCCGGCGGGAGGGCGACGTCCTCGCGGTGACGGGGACCGGCGTCGTGCACGGGATCGACGTCGACCTGCACGACGCGAGCGAGCTCGCCCCCACGGTCGCCGCCCTCGCGGCCCTCGCCGACTCCCCCAGCCGGCTGCGCGGCATCGGGCACATGCGCGGGCACGAGACGGACCGGCTCGCCGCGCTGGCCACCGAGATCACCCGGGTCGGCGGGCAGGCGGAGCAGACCCACGACGGGCTCGTCATCACCCCGCGCCCCCTGCACGCCGCCGTCTGGCAGACCTACCACGACCACCGGATGGCCACCGCGGGCGCGCTCGTCGGCCTGCGCGTGCCGGGCCTGCGCGTCGTCGACGTGGCCACGACGGCGAAGACGCTGCCCGGGTTCGACGCGATGTGGGCGCGCATGCTCGAGGTCGCCTGAGGCATGGTGCGCCGGCTCGACGAGGACGCCGTCCGCATCCGCATCCGGCCGGGGCGGGGCTCCCGCCCCCGCACCAAGCGGCGCCCCGCGCACCGCGACGCCGTCCGCGGGCTCGTCGTGTCCGTGGACCGCGGCCGCTACGCGGTGCTCCTCGCGCCGGACACCCCCGAGGAGCGGGCCGTGACGGCGGTGAAGGCGCGCGAGCTGGGTCGCCAGCGCGTCGTCTGCGGCGACCTCGTCGACGTGGTCGGCGACGTCTCGGGCGCGCCGGGCACGCTCGCGCGCATCGTGCGGATCGCGGACCGGCGCACGGTCCTGCGGCGCACGGCGGACGACGCCGACCCGGTCGAGCGCGTCATCGTCGCCAATGCCGACCAGCTCGTGATCGTCACCGCGCTCGCGGACCCCGAGCCGCGCCCGCGCATGATCGACAGGTGCGTGGTCGCGGCGTACGACGCCGGCATGGACGCGCTCCTCTGCCTGACCAAGGCGGACCTCGCCGACCCCACCGAGCTCGCCGGGCTCTACGCGCCCCTCGGGGTGGAGGTCGCCGTCACCGCGTTCGAGCCGTCCGACGGCGGCCCGCCCCGCATCCGCGGCCTCGACCGCCTGCGGCACCACCTGGCCGGGCGGGTCTCGGTGCTCGTCGGCCACTCCGGCGTCGGGAAGTCGACGCTGGTCAACGCGCTCGTGCCCGACGCCGACCGGGCCACCGGCGCGGTCAACGAGGTCACGGGCCGCGGGCGCCACACGTCGTCGTCGGCGGTGGCGCTGCGCCTGCCGGAGCGGGACGGCTGGGTCATCGACACGCCGGGGGTGCGGTCGTTCGGGCTGGCGCACGTGACGCCGCAGCGGCTGCTCGAGGCGTTCGAGGACCTCGCGGAGGTGGCCGAGGAGCGCTGCCCGCGTGGCTGCACGCACCTGGCGGACGCGCCCGACTGCGCGCTCGACGACTGGGTGGCCGAGGCCGACGAGGCCACGCGCGAGCTCCGGACCGCCCGCGTGGCCTCGCTGCGCCGCCTCCTCGCGGCCCGCACGGGCGACCCGCGCGCGGACTGACCGCACGGACTGACCGCGCCCGACGACGCGGGCCCGCGGAGCGCCTGGGCCGCGCGGGGCCCGCGCGGCGCTACGGTGCCCTCATGGCGTACGACGACGACCTGCGGCTGGCGCACGTCATCGCCGACCAGGTCGACGCGGTCACCATGTCGCGCTTCCGCGCGCTCGACCTGCACGTCGAGACGAAGCCCGACCACACCCCGGTGTCCGACGCCGACCGGCTGGCCGAGGAGATCGTGCGGGCCCAGCTGGGCCGCACCCGGCCGCGGGACGCCGTGCTCGGCGAGGAGCTGCCGGCGACCGGGCACGGGCCGCGCCAGTGGGTGGTCGACCCGATCGACGGCACCAAGAACTTCGTCCGCGGGGTGCCCGTGTGGGCGACCCTCATCGGGCTCATCGACAACGGCCAGGTGGTGCTGGGGCTGGTCAGCGCGCCGGCGCTCGGGCGGCGCTGGTGGGCCGCGGTCGGCTCGGGCGCGTGGAGCGGGCGGTCGCTGTCCTCGGCGACGCGCCTGCACGTGTCCCAGGTGAGCACCCTCGCCGACGCCTCGCTGTCGTACTCCTCGCTCTCGGGCTGGGAGGAGCAGGGCCGCCTCGAGGGCTTCCTCGACCTCACGCGCGCGGTGTGGCGCACCCGCGCCTACGGGGACTTCTGGTCGTACGTGCTCGTCGCCGAGGGCGCGGTGGACATCGCGTGCGAGCCCGAGCTCGCGGTGCACGACATGGCCGCCCTCGTGCCGATCGTCACCGAGGCGGGCGGCGTCTTCACGTCGGTGCGCGGCGTGCCCGGCCCGTTCGGCGGGTCGGCGCTGGCGACGAACGGCCTGCTGCACGAGCAGGTGCGCGCCTACCTCGACCCGTTCGAGGACTGAGCCCGGCCGGGCCGGCCGGGCGGGCCGGCCCGGCCGGCCCGGGCGGGCGGTCAGCGCAGCCGGCCGGCCGCGAGCTCGTCGAACTCGCTGACGTCGTACCAGAGCAGGTCCCGGTCGGCGAGCCGCTCGGCAGCCGCCTCGTCCCCCGCGAGCGCGGCGGCGACGTCGTCGGCCGCGGCGGGCTCGTCCACGTGGGCGCACGCGACGTCCTCCCAGGCGACCGGCGTCGTCAGCCGGACGACGGACGGCGCGTGCGGGTCGTCGACCGCCTCGACGACCGCCTCCGGGACGTCGGCGGCCACCACCACGCGCCGCCGGGGCGCCGGGCTGCCCTCCAGCCGCTCGAGGCTGTCGTCGGCGGCGAGGAGCTGGGCGGCGAACTCCAGGCCCTCCTCGTCCTCGTCGGGCAGGGCGGCGCGCAGGGCCGAGGTGACGGCGTGCACGAGGCGCGGCGCCAGCGCCTGGCGGGTGTCGAGCTCGGCGAGCGTGGCGGGGACGTAGATGCGCATGGCTCAGTGTGCTCCCACGGGCGGCGTCGCGGACAGCACCTCCGCGGCGAGGGCGGCGACCGCGCGCCGCAGCGGCGACGACGGCGCGTGCTCGGCGAGGGTGCGGGCGTGCAGGAGGGCGCCGTCGCACGCCGCCTGGTCGTCGGGCAGCACGACGGCGTCGGCCACACCCGCGTAGCGGCGCAGCGCCGCACGCACGGCATCGCGCGGGTGGGGACCGCTCGCCGTCGGGCGGACGCGGTTGACGACGACGCGCCACGGCGCGCCGCAGCCGGTCTCGCCGAGCGCGGCGAGGGCGCGGACGAGGCGCTGCATCCCGACGGGGTCGCCGGCGCCGACCACGACGACGAGGTCGGCGGCCGCGAGCGCCGAGAGGGTCGCGGCGTTCCGCTGGGGCGCACGAGTGTCGTAGGTGAGCACCTCGTCCTGCTCGACGCAGAACCCGCAGTCCACCACCGTCACGTCGGCCAGCGCGCGGCACGCCGCCCACACCGGCTCGAGGCTCGCCGCCGGCAGCTCGGGCCACCGGTCGGCGCGGCTCAGCCCCGTGAGCACCCGCAGGCCGGACCCGAGGCGCGGCGTGAGGGCCGCCAGCGCCGCGGCGTCGAGGCGGCCGGCGGCGCCGGCCCGGGCGGCGGCCGCGATGCCGGGCGCCTCGTCGAGCAGGCCGAGGACCTGCGCGACGGTGCCCCCGTACGTGTCGGCGTCCACGAGGAGGACGGCCGCCCCCGTGTCGCGGGCCGCCTCGGCCATCTCGGCGGCGAGGTTGACGGCGAGCGTGGTCCGGCCGGGCGCCCCGGTCGGGCCCCACACGGCGACGATACGGCCGTGGGCGTCGTGCGGCTCCGGCACGAAGGGCTCCGGCGCGCTCGGCCTGGCGGCCCCGGCGAGCAGGCCGGCCACCGCGGCCACGACACCCGCGCCGTCGGCCGCCACGGCGTCGGCCCCGAGCGCGGCCGAGCGCTCGGGCGGGTCCCCCTCTGCCGGCAGGACGACGACCCAGGCCTCCGAGCCGTGCAGGTGCCACACCGCCTCGCGGTCCAGGCCCGGCAGGTCGGCGGAGACGACGGCCACGCGGCCGACGCCCGCCGCCGCGGCGGCCAGGAGCTCGGCGAGGTCGGCGCACCGGCGCACGACCTCCAGCCCGGGGGCCTGCGCGACCGCGCGCACCACCGCCGCCTCCGCGGCGCCGCCGATCGCGACGAGCACGCCGACCGGGGTGGCCATCACGCCCCCGGCACGAGGACGACCTGCACCGACCCGTCGGACGCGAGGGCCGCGAGCACCACGGGCAGCTCGGCCACCGGCACGAGCACGTGGACGGTCGCGCCCCCGCCGCCGACGCCGAAGCCCGGCCGGGCCTCGGCGACCTCCGCGACCGTGAGCCCGCCGACGAGCTGGCGCGGGGCCAGCGGTGCGGCGGCCGGCTCGACGCGCGCGGCCGGCTCCGCGCCGTCGGCGGCCGCGGCCTCGGGCCCCGCACCGGCGGAGTCCGCGACGGCGCCCGCCGCGGACCACGGCGCGTCCGGCGGCACGAACCAGAGGTCGACCGTCGCACCCTCGGCGAGGCCGCGCGGCAGCGGCCCGTCGGGGGTGATGGCGACCGGCCGCACGTCGAG
>JAAZAC010000226.1 GCA_012514545.1 Actinomycetales bacterium
CGGGGCGCGCGGGCGGCACCGGGCGCGGCGGCGCGGGCCGCGGGGCGTGGCCGCCGTGCTCCTCGTCGGGCTGGGCCTCGCGGCCGTGGTCGGGGCGAGCCTGCAGGCCGGTGACCTGCGCGCCGCGGCGAGCCCCGACGCCTCGCCGCCGCGCGCCGTCGGCTCGGCGGACCCGGTCGCCGCCGCGGTCCGCCTCACGACGGCGCGCACGCGGGCGCTCGTCGACCGGGACCGGGACGCGCTCGCCGCCGTGACGCTCCCGGGCTCGCCCGCGGCCGCCGCGGACGCGCTCGTCGCGCGCGACGTGTGGCGCCGCACCCCGACCGCGGGCGGCGCCGAGGTGGTCGAGGACCGGCTGCTCGGCGTCGAGCACGGCGTCGAGCACGGCGACGGGCCGACCACCGCGCGGGTTCTCGTGCGGGCCCGCGCGTGGGTGCGCACCGGCGAGCCGGCCGCCGACCCGCCGCCCGGCGGCGAGGACGCATCGGCCCCGGACGCCGTCGTGCTCGTGCTCGTGCGCGACGCCGGCACCTGGCGGGTCAGTGCGGTCGAGCCCCCGCCCGGGCCGGCCCCCGCCGGGTGAGCCACGCGGCGGCGTCGTCGAGCGTGGGGTGCGCGAACGCGAAGCCCGAGCCGAGGAGCAGGCGGGGCGGCGCGACCTGGGAGGAGCACACGTCGTCGGCGAACCCGCCGAGCACCGCGCGCAGGGCCCACCGGGGCACGCGCAGCACGGCCGGCCGGTGCAGGCGCCGCGCCACCGCCGCGATGACCTCGCGCTGCGTCGCGGGCTCCGGCGCGGTGACGTTGACCGGCCCGGCGACGTCGGCCGTCAGGAGGTGCTCGACCGCGCGCACGTGGTCGACGAGCGTGATCCACGACCACGTGTTGCGGCCGTCGCCGAGCGTCCCGCCCAGCCCCAGGCGCAGGAGCGGCAGGAGCCGGCCGAACGCGCCGCCGTGGGGCGCCATGACGATCCCCGAGCGCAGCCGGACCACCCGCACGCCCGCGTCCTCGGCGGGCCGCGTCGCGTCCTCCCACGCGCGCACGACGTCGGCCAGGAACCCCTCGCCCGGGCCCGACTCCTCCGTGAGCACCTCGGTGCCCCGGTCGCCGTAGTACCCGACCGCGGAGGCCTGCACGAGGACGCGGGGTTCGGCGTCGGCCAGGGTGCGGGCGAGCAGGCCGGTCGGCCCGGTGCGGGACGCGAGGATCCGGCGCCGATAGGCGGGCGTCCACGGCCGGCCGAGGGTCACGCCGCCGAGGTTGACGACCGCGTCCACGCCCGCGAGGTCGGCGGGGTCCAGCCGCCCCGCGTCGGGGTCCCACGAGATCTCGGCGGGGGAGACCACGGGCCGGCGGACGAGGCGCGTGACCCGGTGGCCGTGCGCCCGTAGGTACCGCACGAGGGCGCCGCCGAGGAACCCGTGGGAGCCGGCGACGACGACGTGCATGCCCGTCACGCTAGGTCACCCCGCCCCGCGCTGCAGCGGCGCACGGCCGGAGCCGGGCGCCGCCACGACGCGTGCGGGAGGCGTCAGAGCCCGAGCTCGGCCTCGAAGTCGCCGGCCTCGAGCCGCTCCTTGACCGTCGCGAGGTAGCGCGCGGCGTCGGCGCCGTCGATGAGCCGGTGGTCGTACGAGAGGGCGAGGTAGCACATCGACCGCACGGCGATGTAGTCCGCGCCGTCCTCGTCCTGGGCCACGACCGGCCGCTTGACGATCGCGCCCGTGCCGAGGATCGCCGACGTGCCGACCGGGACGATCGGCGTGTCGAAGAGCGCGCCGCCCCAGCCGGTGTTGGTCACCGTGAACGTCGCCCCGCTCAGCTCGTCCGGCGTGACCTTGTTCGCCCGCGTGCGGGCGGCGAGGTCGGCGATCTTCCGGGCGATGCCCGCCAGGTTGAGGTCGCCGGCGTCGCGGATCACCGGCACGACGAGGCCGCGGTCGGTGTCGACGGCGATGCCGACGTTCTCGTGCCCGTGGTAGGTGATCTGGTCGCCCTCGAGGACGCCGTTGATCTTCGGGTGCGCCTTGAGGGCCTCGGTCGCCGCGAGCACGAAGAACGGCAGGTACGACAGGTTGACGCCCTCGCGCGCCTTGAAGTCGGCCTTGGCGCGCTCGCGCAGGCGGGCCACCTTCGTCACGTCGACCTCGACGACGGTGGTGAGCTGCGCCATCGTCTGCATCGACTCGAGCATCCGCGAGGCGATGATCTGCCGCAGGCGGCTGGCCTTCTCGGTCGTGCCGCGCAGCGGCGAGACCTCCGCGGGCGTCGTCTGCCGCAGCGAGCGGCGCGTGGTCTCGGCCGCCGGGGCCGCGGCGCGGGCACGCTCGGCCGCCTCCTTCTCGGCGCGCTCGCGCTCGGCCTTCTCGGCCGCCGCGAGGACGTCCTCCTTGCGGATGCGGCCGCCGACGCCGGTCCCCGTCACCGTGGACAGGTCGACGCCCTTCTCCGCGGCCAGCTTGCGCACGAGCGGCGTGAGGTAGCCGCCGGTGGTCTGCTGCGCCGCCGGGGGAGCCTCCGCGGGCGCGGCGGGCTGCTCGGCGGGCTGCGCGGGCGCCGCCGCCGGCTGGGCCTGGGCGGGCGGCTCCTGCGCCTCGGTCCGCTCCGGGCCGGAGACCGGCGCGGCCTGCTGCGGGGCCTCCTCCGGGGCGGCCGACGCGGGCGCGGCCGTGCGAGCCTCCGCGGGCTCGGTCGGCGCCGGGGCCGCGCCGCCGGCGGGCTGGGCGCCCGCGGCGCCGACGCGGGCGAGCACGGCGCCCACGGCGACGGTCTCGTCCTCGCCGACGACGATCTCGACGAGCGTGCCGGCGACCGGCGACGGGATCTCGGTGTCGACCTTGTCGGTGGAGACCTCGAGCAG
>JAAZAC010000227.1 GCA_012514545.1 Actinomycetales bacterium
CCGGGCGGGCGCGCCCGCACCCCGCCCCGCCGCCCGCCCCGCACCCCGCCCCGCCGCCGCGCGGCGGCCGCGCCGACGCGGGCGGCGGCTCGCCGTGGGGCTGGTCATCGTGCTGGCCCTGCTCCTGGCCTGGCCGATCGGCCTCGGCCTCTGGGCGAACAACCGCCTCACGCGGGAGCCGGCGCTCTCCGGCGCCGCGGGCACGCCCGGCACCACCTACCTGCTCGCCGGATCGGACGAGCGTGGCTCCCTCGTGCACGACGCGACGGCCGGCTCGCGGACCGACACGATCATGGTGCTGCACGTGCCGCCGTCGGGCCCGAGCGCCCTCATCAGCCTGCCGCGCGACACCTACGTCGACATCCCGGGCCACGGGCCGAACAAGCTCAACGCCGCGTACGCGTTCGGCGGGCCGCCGCTGCTGGTCACGACGGTCGAGGGCCTCACCGGCCTCACCGTGGACCACTACGTGGAGATCGGGCTCGACGGGGTCGCGGGCGTGGTCGACGCGGTCGGCGGCGTCGAGCTCTGCCTCGACTACGACGTCGACGACGCGAAGAGCAAGCTCGTGTGGACGGCCGGCTGCCACGAGGCCGACGGCATCACGGCGCTGGCCTTCGCGCGGATGCGGTACTCCGACCCGCAGGGCGACATCGGCCGCACGCAGCGCCAGCAGCAGCTCATCAGCGCGGTCGGCGAGGAGGTGGCGCAGCGCTCGCTGCTCTGGCAGCCGGGCCGCCAGGTGTCGCTGCTGCGCGCCGGCACGGACGCGCTCGTGGTGAGCGAGGGCACGTCGATCCTCGACCTCGGGCGGCTCGCCCTCGCGTTCCGCGACGCGACCGGCCCGGAGGGCATCCGCGGCACGCCGCCGATCGCGGACGTCGACTACCAGCCGGGCGGCGTGGGCTCCACCGTGCTGCTCGACCCGGAGCGCAGCCCCGGCTTCTGGGCGGGGATCCGCGACGGGTCGCTGCCGCCCGGCCCCGTGGGCGGCCTGCCCTCCTGAGGAGCCGACCGCCGGGCGGACCACCGGGCCGACCGCTGGACCGACCGCTGGGCCGACCACCGGACCGACCACCGTGCGACCCGCTCGCGCACGGCGGCCCGCAGGCGCACCAGCGCCCGCTCGAGCGAACGCCGCGCGGGCCCGCTCGCCCGCTGCTCCACGCCTGCGTGGATGACGACGGCGAGCGCGACCGCGAGCGTGATCGCGACGGCGAGGGTGAGCGGGGCCGGGAAGACGTCGCGCAGCGACGCGATGACCCACCGGCCCCAGAGCTGGTGTACGAGGTAGAGCGGGTACGTGAGCGCGCCGAGGGTGGCCAGCCGTGCCCATCGCAGGCGCCGGAGCGGGCTCAGCGCCGCGAGCGCGACGACGCCGAAGCAGGCGACGACCGACAGCGCGAGCAGCGCGTGGTTCGGCCGGTGGCTCGTGTGCTCGACCACCCCGCGGGCGAGCACCGGCAGGCTCGTCCAGAGGGCGAGGCCGACGTTGCCCGCCAGCAGCAGCCACGGCAGCGGGGCGTGGCCGTCGCGGAACACGAGGAACAGGAGCATCCCGCCGGCGAAGAACGGGGCGAACCGCCCGACGAGGAGCTCCGGCAGGACGCCGGCCGACGCCTTGGTGGCGAGGACGGCGGCGAGGGGCCACAGCGCCGCGACGGCGAGCACCCGTCGGCGCGTGATCCCCACCGCGACGAAGACGACGACGAGCAGGTAGAAGCGCAGCTCGGCCCAGAGGGTCCAGTAGACGCTGTCGACGTGCGCCACGCCCACGAGGCTCTGCAGGAGCGTGGCGTTGACCGCGACGTCGCCCGCGGAGGGCGCCTTGCCCTCGGGCCACAGCACGGCGAGCAGCAGCACGGTGAGCGCGAGCGCCGCCCAGTACGTCGGGTAGACGCGGGCCAGGCGGGACGCCACGACCTGCGGCACCGACCGCCCCCACGCCGTCCAGAGGATGGCGAACCCGCTGACGACGAAGAACAGCTCCGGCGCCACGCGGAAGTACACGGTCACGCCGCTGAGGCCCGGGAAGAGCTCGGCGGTGTCGGCGCCCCACACCTCGAGCGTGCGGCCCGCGAAGTGGTAGAGCACGACGCCGAGCGCCGCGAGGAACCGCAGCCCGTCGAGGGCGTGCAGGCGCCGCCCCGCGGCGTCGGCCGGGAGCACGCGCGCGGGCGCGGCGGGGCGGGCCGGCGCGCGCCCCACGCCCAGCCCGGACGGTCCCGACGGCGCGGGCGGCACCGGCGGCACGGCGCGGCCGCGCCACCCGTCGAGCCCCTCGGCCGTCGTTACCATTCCGTGACCATAAGCACGGGTCCGCGCCCCTCGCACGACGACCGACCGCGTGCCGGACCGCTGTGCGCGCCGCCGCCGCGCGCGCGATGATGCGGCGGACGACCGCACCGCACCGGTCGGCCGGGCGCGACCCGGGCCGCCGGCGTCGGGACCGAGCAGACGGGGAGCACGCATGGCCGAGCAGCCGCTGGTGGGCATCATCATGGGGTCCGACTCCGACTGGCCGATCATGGAGGCGGCGTCCCAGGCGCTCGGGGAGCTCGGCGTCGCGCACGAGGTCGAGGTGCTCTCGGCCCACCGCATGCCGGACGAGGTCGTCGCGTACGGCCGCGGCGCCGCCGACCGCGGGCTGCGCGTCGTCATCGCCGGCGCGGGCGGCGTGGCCCACCTGCCCGGCGTGCTCGCGGCCGTGACGCCGCTGCCCGTCATCGGCGTGCCCGTGCCGCTCGCGCACCTCGACGGCCTCGACTCGCTCCTCTCCATCGTGCAGATGCCGGCGGGCGTCCCGGTGGCCACGGTCGGCGTCGGCGCGGCCCGCAACGCCGGCCTCCTCGCGGGCCGGATCCTCGGCGCGGGCTCCGACGACGCCGCGGCCGCGATGCGCGAGCGGGTCGTCGCGTTCCAGGCCACGCTCAAGGAGCAGGCGCTCGCGAAGGGCGCCCGCCTGCGCGCCAAGGTGGCCGGGGAGCACCGCACCGGCTTCTCCGCCTGAGGCCCCCGACCGGCCGGTTCGCGCCGTGGGCGCGACGGTTACGCTGGCCGCCATGCGGGAGCGGTTCTGGGAGCTCGTGCGCTTCGGCTCCGTGGGCACCCTGGCGTTCGTCGTCGACGCCGGGCTGTTCAACCTGCTCCGCTTCGGCCCCGGCGAGATCCTCGGCCACAAGCCGCTCACGGCGAAGGTGCTCTCGGTCGCGGCCGCCACGGTGGTGGCGTGGCTCGGCAACCGCTACTGGACGTTCGCGAGCCGCCGCACCGCCCGCCGCGCCCGCGAGTTCCTCGGCTTCGCCATCGCGAACGTCGTCGGCATGGTCATCGCCGTCGGCTGCCTCGCGATCTCGCACTACGTCCTGGGCCTGACGTCGCCGCTCGCGGACAACATCGCGGCGAACGTCGTCGGGCTGGGCCTCGGCACGATCTTCCGCTACCTCGCCTACCGCAGCTTCGTCTTCACCGGCCGGCCCGACGACG
>JAAZAC010000228.1 GCA_012514545.1 Actinomycetales bacterium
CGGGTGGTCGTCCCACGACCGCCTCGGCGCCTGCCCGGCGTCGCCGCCCCGACCGCGAGGACCGCGTGATCCGCTTCGAGGACGTCACCAAGGTCTACGCGAGAGGCGCCCGACCGGCGCTGGACCGCGTGGACCTCGAGATCGAGCGCGGGGAGTTCGTCTTCCTCGTCGGCGCCTCCGGCTCCGGCAAGTCGACCTTCCTGCGCCTCGTGCTGCGCGAGGAGCGCCCGACGGCGGGCCGCATCTTCGTCGCCGGCCGGGACCTGTCGACCCTGTCGACCTGGAAGGTGCCGCACCTGCGCCGCCAGATCGGCACGGTGTTCCAGGACTTCCGGCTGCTGCCGACGAAGACGGTCTTCGAGAACGTCGCGTTCGCGCTGCAGGTGATCGGCAAGCCGCGGCACCACATCCTCACGACGGTCCCCGACACCCTCGAGCTCGTCGGGCTGGGCGGCAAGGAGAAGCGCCTCCCCCACGAGCTGTCGGGCGGCGAGCAGCAGCGCGTCGCCATCGCGCGCGCGTTCGTCAACCGGCCTGCGATCCTGCTGGCCGACGAGCCCACGGGGAACCTCGACCCCACGACGTCGGTCGGCATCATGCGCCTGCTCGACCGCATCAACCGCACCGGCACCACCGTCGTCATGGCGACCCACGACGACGAGATCGTCGACCAGATGCGCAAGCGCGTCGTCGAGCTCGACGCCGGGCAGCTCGTGCGCGACCAGTCCCGCGGCGTCTACGGGTCGGACCGGTGATCGCATGAGACTGCAGTTCATCCTCGCGGAGATCGGGCACGGCCTGCGCCGCAACCTGTCCATGACCGTCTCGGTCGTCCTCGTCACGTTCGTGTCGCTGACGTTCGTCGGCGCCGCCGGGCTGCTCCAGCTGCAGATCGACGAGATGAAGGACGACTGGTACGACCGCGTCGAGGTCTCCATCTACCTGTGCCCCACCGACTCGGACGTGCCGAGCTGCGCCGGCGGCGAGGCGACGGAGGAGCAGATCGCGGCGATCCGCGCCGAGCTCGAGGGCGAGGCGCTGGCCCCCTACGTCGAGCGCGTGTACTTCGAGACCAAGGAAGAGGCGTTCGCCGGCTTCCAGGAGCGGTACGGCGACGACCCCACGTTCGCGAGCGTGACCGTGGACCAGATGCAGGCGTCGTTCCGCGTGGCGCTCGTCGACCCGGAGCAGTACGCCGTCGTGTCGGAGATGTTCGAGGGCCGCGCCGGCGTGGAGGACGTCCGTGACGACCGCGAGCTGCTCGAGCCGCTCATCCTCCTGCTCAACCGCAGCAGCCTGCTCGCCGCCGGGCTGGCCGCCGTCATGCTGCTCGCCGCCGTCCTGCTCATCACGACGACGATCCGGCTGTCCGCGATGAGCCGCCGCCGGGAGACCGGGATCATGCGGCTCGTCGGCGCCTCGAACCTGTTCATCCAGCTCCCGTTCATGCTCGAGGGGGCGATCGCCGCGACCATCGGCGCCGCCCTGTCCGTCACCGGGCTGTGGTTCGCCGTCACCTACCTCGTCGAGGACTGGCTCGCGAGCTCGCTCCGGTTCGTCAACTTCATCGACGCCGACGCCGTGTGGCTGGTCGCGCCGGTGCTCGTCGCCGTGGCCATCGGGCTGGCGGCGATCTCAAGCGTGGTCACCCTGAGCCGATACACGAAGGTGTGAGGACGATGGCTTCACGGACGGCTCGCGCCCGCGGACCGCTCGCCGCGTTCCTCGCGGCGGTGCTGACGCTCGGGCTGGTGGTCGTGGCGGCCACGAGCGCGAGCGCCGACGTCTGGGACGACCGCCGCGCGGCCGCCGAGGCGCGCGCGAAGGCCGCCGCCTCCGCGGCGGAGCGCATCGAGCACGAGCTCGAGGGCACCAAGACCGCCATCGTCCAGGCCGCCGTCGAGCTCGAGGGCATCAACGCCGCGATCACCGTGGCCACCCAGCAGCTGCAGGCCGCGGAGGCCGAGCTCGCCCGGCTGCAGCGCGCGCTCGACATCGTCACCCAGCGGCTCACGGCCGCGGAGGCCCTCGAGCGGCAGATCACCGAGGAGATCGAGGCCGACACGCAGCGGGCGGAGGAGATCCGCACCGCGATCGGGCGGCTGGCCCGCGAGGCCTACCGCGGCGACGTCGCGACCTCGACGCTCGCCGCCGTCCTCGACGCGCAGTCCACCGAGGAGTTCGTCCAGAAGTCCCAGCTCGCCGAGACCGCGATGCGCACGCAGACGCAGGCGCTGCGCGAGCTCGAGCAGATCAACGCGGCGAACCGCAACCGGCAGGTGCGCCAGGCCGCCGTCCGCGAGGAGATCGCCGAGCTCAAGGCGGAGGCCGAGCAGCGCGTCGCCGAGCAGGAGGTCGTGCGCCAGGCCGCCGCCGAGCGCCGCGCCGAGCTCGACGCCCTCCGCGTGGAGGCCGAGGAGAAGAAGCGGTACCTCGAGTCGGAGCGCGCCAGCCTCGAGGCCCAGCTCGCCGAGGCGGACCGCCAGGCCCGGATCCTCGCCGCCGAGCTCGCCGAGGTCATCCGGCAGCAGGAGGAGGCGCGCCGCAAGGCCGGCCAGAACCCCGTCGGCTCGACGGCCGACCAGCCGTTCATCAACCCGACGTCGATCAACCCCATCTACAAGACGTCGGACTACGGGATGCGGCTGCACCCGATCCTCGGCTACTACCGGCTGCACGCGGGCACCGACCTGCGCACCTACTGCAACACGAAGATCTACGCGGGCGCCTCCGGCACCGTGCAGTGGGCCAGGTACCGGGCCGGCTACGGCAACCAGGTGATGATCAACCACGGCTACTGGAAGGGGAAGTCGCTCATGTCGAGCTACAACCACCTGTCCAGCTTCGCCGTGTCGGCCGGCCAGAAGGTCTCGCAGGGGCAGCTCATCGGCTACTCGGGCAACACGGGCACCTCCGCCGGCTGCCACCTGCACTTCGAGGTGTACGTCAACGGCAGCACCGTCAACCCCTGGCCGCTCATCGCCAAGTAGCCTTCGGCCCATGGCCAGGGACAAGGGGCGCCGGCTCGTCGCGTCCAACCGCAAGGCGCGGCACGACTACCACATCGAGGACACCTTCGAGGCCGGCATCGTGCTGACCGGCACGGAGGTGAAGACGCTGCGCATGGGGCGCGCGTCGCTCGTCGACGGGTTCGTGTCGGTCAGCGGCGGCGAGGCCTGGCTCGAGGGCGTGCACATCCCCGAGTACACCGAGGGCACGTGGACGAACCACGCCCCGCGCCGCAAGCGCAAGCTGCTCCTGCACGCCCGCGAGATCGAGGAGCTGGGCCGCGAGGTGCAGGCGAAGGGCCGCACGATCGTCCCGCTCGCCCTGTACTTCGTGGACGGCCGCGCGAAGGTGGAGATCGCCCTCGCGCGCGGCAAGAAGGAGTACGACAAGCGGCACGCGCTCCGCGAGCGCCAGGATAACCTCGAGGCGCAGGCCGCGATGAGCCTGCGCCGCCACGAGTGAGCGCCGGCAGGGCGCGCGCGGCTCGCGGGGCCGCCGCGGCCCGCGGGGGTGCTGCGCTCGCCCTCGCCGCGCTCGGCCTCGGCCTGGCCGCCGCGCCGGCGGCCGCGAGCGACGCCGAGGACGCCATCACCCGCTACGCGATGACGATCACCGTGGACGACGACGGCGTGGCGCACGTCGTCCTCGACCTCACCGTGGACTTCGGCTACGTCCCGAACCACGGCCCGTACCTGACCTGGGTGGTCAAGGAGCGGTACGACGACGAGCTCGACCGGGTGTACCGGATCTCGCGCTTCCGCGCGAGCAGCCCGACCGCGCCGGACGACTGGCACACCGAGGAGGTGCTCGGCCACCACGTCGCCGCGACGGCGTTCCTCATCGGCGACGAGGACGTCACGATCACCGGCGAGCACGACTACCGGGTCGCGTTCGACGTCGAGGGCTGGGTGAACTCCGCCGGGTACCCGTTCCCCGCCGGCACCCTCGAGAACGACGAGCTGTACGTCGACGTCATCTCCGGCTGGGACATCCCCGTGGAGGACGTGATGATCGCCGTCGTCGCGCCCGCCCGCGCCACGGCGGTGGCCTGCGAGCACGACGCGTGCACCGCCACGGAGGGCGGGGTCGCCACGTTCCGGGCCGACCGCGTCGAGCCGCGCGACCGGCTGACGATCGCGGCCGCGTACCCGGCTGGCACGTTCGGCGGCGCCGAGCCGGTGCTGCAGGAGCGGTGGGCGTTCTCCCGCGCGTTCGCCCTCACCCCGGCGACGGGGGCGGCGGCGGCGGGGGTCGCCGTCGGCGGCGGCCTGCTGCTCGCCCGGCGGTTCCGGCGCACCGGCCGGGACGAGCAGTACGCGGACCTCACGCCCGGGCTGACGCCGGCGCCCGGCCAGGAGGCGTCGGTCACCGCCCGGCGGGCCGCGCCGATCGCGGTGCGGTTCGAGCCGCCGGCGGGGTTCCGGCCCGGGCAGATCGGCACCCTCGTCGACGAGCACGCCGACCCGCACGACGTCACGGCCACCCTCATCGACCTGGCGGTGCGGGGGTACCTGACCATCGTCGAGCTGCCGCCGCCGGGCATGCGCGGCGCGCCGGACTGGCGCCTCGACCGCACGACCAGGCCCGACGGCGACCTGCTCCCCTTCGAGCGGATGCTGCTCGCGCAGCTCTTCGCGGGCCGGCCGTCCGTGACCCTGTCCGAGCTGCGGACCACGTTCGCCCAGGCGATGTCGATGATCCAGGCCGCGCTCTACGAGGACGTCACCGAGCGGGGCTGGTTCCGCGGCGACCCGCGCCGGGCCCGCGCGCGGTGGGCGCTCGGCGCGACGGCGTTCCTCCTCGTGGCGATCGCCGTCACCGTCGTCGTCGCGGCCCGCACCCACTGGGGTCTGGCCGCGGCCCCGCTGGTGCCGCTCGCCGTCGTCGCCCTCGGGATGACGCGGGCAGCGCCCGCGCGCACGGCGGCCGGCTCGGCGGTGCTCGCGCAGGCGCAGGGATTCCGCCTGTACCTCGCGACGGCGGAGGCCGAGCAGCTCCGGTTCGAGGAGGGCGAGGACCTGTTCAGCCGGTACCTGCCCTACGCGGTGGCGTTCGGGCTCACCGAGCGGTGGGCCTCGCTCTTCGCGCGGCTCGCGCAGCAGGGCCGAGCGCTGCCCGAGCCGACGTGGCTCGTCGGCCCGTACACCGGGCACTACCCGTTCTGGGCGACCGCGACGACGCTCGGCAGCAACCTGTCCGCGTTCACGGCCGCCGCGACGTCGGCGCTCTCCGCGCCGGCCCCGGGGACGTCCGGGGGGTCCGGGTTCTCCGGCGGGGGCGGCGGCGGCGTCGGCGGGGGCGGCGGCGGCACGTGGTGAGCCCGCGGCGCCCCGGCGGGTGACGTCTGCGTAGGCCCCTCATAGGACCCCCCGAATCGGACGATGAAGGGCCATCGACACATCGCGCGCCGAGGGAGGTGAGGACGCCGTGCACCCGGCTGCCCTCGCGCGCCCGGAGGAGGCGCGCCTCCTCGGCCGGGCCTGCCTCGTCGCCGCGGCCGTCCTCGCCGTGACCGCCGCCGTGCCCATGAGCCCGACGTCGCCGCGCGCCCTCTCGGGGACCCTCGCCGTCGTCGCGCTGGGGATCGGGCTGGCCCTGCGTGCCTGGGCCGATCGCGTGCGCGTCTGGCACGTCCACACCGTCCTCGGGCTGGCGACGGCGTTCATCACGATCGGCCTCGCCGCGTCGACGACCCCGCACGGCAGGCTCACGACGGCGGTCTCCTACGTCTGGGTGGCCATGTTCACCGCAGCGTTCCACGAGCGCACGACGACGCTGCACCACCTCGCGGGGATCGCCGCCGGGCTGGCGATCGGGCTGGCGTGCTCGGGCGGGCCGGCCGCCGCGCGCGTGTGGGCGTACCTCGTGGTGACGCTCCTGGCGGTGGCGCTCGTGCTCAACGGGCGGGTGCTGGCGCTGCGCGACGCGATGGCGACCGACCCGCTCACGGGCGCGCTCTCGCGGCGGGCGTTCCGGCAGGCCGCGGAGGTGGAGATGGCCCGGGCGCGCCGCACGGGCGCGACCCTCACGCTCATCGTTCTCGACCTCGACGGCTTCAAGAAGATCAACGACGCCCACGGGCACGCCGCAGGCGACGCGGTCCTGGCGGGCAGCGTCCGCGCGTGGCGGACCGCGCTGCGTGCCGGCGACCTGCTCGGCCGGTTCGGCGGCGACGAGTTCACCTTCCTCCTGCCCGAGACCCGGGCCGCCGGCGCCCGCGCCCTGCTCGCGCGCCTCGACTCCCAGCTGTGCCGGTGGTCGGCCGGCGTGGCGCAGTGGGACGGCGAGCAGTCGTTCGAGGAGTGGTTCTCGGCCGCCGACGCCGACCTCTACACCGCCAAGGGGCACTGAGGGGGCGGCCGGCGTCGGGCGCGGCGAGGGCCGGCGTCGGGTGCAGGCCGGCGTCGGGCACGGGAATCGGCTGGGGCCGCCCGGACGTTCTGACGTACGCTGGATGGTGCCCCGCGGCGGGTGACCGGCACGGGGGCTTGACAACTGCACAGGGGGTGATCGGTTTCGACGACGGTCGTCGATCCAGGTGAAGCGGGCCGAGGATGCGGGGTCATCTCGTCAACGCTCCCCGCAAACCAATAGGTGCCGATTCCAAGCGCACCG
>JAAZAC010000229.1 GCA_012514545.1 Actinomycetales bacterium
CCGGTCCGGCTGCCCGCGGGCATGGACTTCACGGCCATGTTCCACGGGGTCGACGAGCGGATCCCGCTCGACGCGCTCCGGTTCGGCACGCGCGTGCTCGCCCGGCTCGTCGCGACCTGCTGACGCCGCCCCGGGTCAGAGCGTGCTCTGCACGCGGATGATCTTGCGGCGCAGCCAGACCTTGCGCTGGCCGCCCGGGAACAGGAGCGACCGGGCGAGCTCCCAGCGACCGTACTCGGCCTCGTCGGTGAGCAGGCGGCGCGCCTCGCTGCGGCTCGTCGTCCCGCCGATGGTGAGCACCCGGTACTCGTAGTGCGCGCCCCGCGCGCGCCAGTCGTCGCGCCGGTACCGCGTCCCCGTCGTGCCGTCCACGCGCGTTCCCTCTCGCCGTGCCCCGAGCGATCGAGTGCCATTGTGCACGTCGCGGCGCTACCGTCGGACCATGACCGTCGAGCCACGTGCCGCCCTCGACCGACTCGTCGCCGCCCTGGAGGCCCACTACACGGCCGTCAGCACGCGTCGGGCCGACGACGACCCCGCCGTGGACGACGCGTACGACGTCCTCGCCGACGCCTTCGAGGTCTACGAGGACGCGCTCGCCCGCGTGCACGGCGAGACCATGCCGTTCGGGCTGCTCGACGACGGCGACGACCTCGACGACGAGGACGACCTCGACGAGGACGACCTGGACGAGGACGACCTGGACGAGGACGACCTGGACGACGACGAGCTCGAGGACCTCGACGACGAGGACGAGGACGACGACGACCTCGACGAGGACGAGGACGACCTCGACGAGGACGAGGACGAGGACGACGACGACCTGGACGAGGACGAGGACGAGGACGACGACGAGGACGAGGACGAGAAGTCCTGATCAGCGGCGCTCGGGATAGCCGAGCGCGGGCTCGCTCACCTCGTCCAGCGCCGCGACGATCGCGTCCGGCAGGTCTGTCGCGGCGGTGAGGGCGGCGGAGAGTTGCGCGGGCGTGCGCGGGCCGACGATCGCCGACGCGACCTGGGGCCGGCCCAGCACCCACGCGAGCGCGACCTCGAGCGGCGCACGGTCGAGCCCCTCGGCGGCCGTGACGAGGGCCTCGACGACGGGCGCGGCGTCGGCGCCGAGGTAGGACGCCACGAAGCCGGCCAGGTGCGCCGACGCGGCGCGCGAGTCGGCGGGGACGGTCCGGCGGTACTTGCCGGTCAGCACGCCGCGGCCGAGCGGCGACCAGGCGAGCACGCCGACGCCGAGCGCCTGCGCCGCGGGCAGCACCTCGCGCTCCACGCCGCGCTCGAGCAGGGAGTACTCCACCTCCACGGCCGCGAGGCGGGGGGCGGGCTCGAGGAGCGAGGCGACGCGCGCCGTCTGCCAGCCCGCGTGGTTCGACAGGCCGACGTACCGCGTGCGCCCGGAGTCGAGCGCGTACCGCAGCGCGGAGGCCGTCTCCTCCAGCGGCGTGCCGGGGTCGGGCGCCTGGACCAGCCAGAGGTCCACGTGGTCCGTGCCGAGCCGGGTCAGCGAGCCGTCGAGCCCGTCGAGCAGCGCGCGCCGCGAGGCGTCGACGACCCCGCCGTCCCCGGTCCGCCGCACGCCGGCCTTGGTGCACAGGAGCACCTCGTCGCGCCCGACCACGGGCCCGAGGAGCTCGCCCAGCAGCTCCTCGGCGGCACCGTCGCCGTAGGTCGCGGAGGTGTCGACCAGCGTCCCGCCGCCGTCGACGAAGTCCCGCAGGAGCGTCGCGGCGTCGTCGGCGTCGGTGTCCCGGCCCCAGGTCAGCGTGCCGAGCCCCAGTGCGGAGACGCGCAGGCCCGTCGAGCCGAGTGATCGCTCCTGCATGCCGTGCAGGCTACCGGCCGGGGGACGACCGGACGGCCGCCGCGCCCGGCGTTCCGCGTCGCGGGGCCGGGCCGACCGCGCCGGTAGGGTGTCGGCTCGTGACGTGGTGGGAGGCGGTGGTCCTCGGGCTCGTCCAGGGGCTCACGGAGTTCCTGCCGATCTCCTCGAGCGCGCACCTGCGGGTGGTCGGCGAGCTGCTGCCGAACGGCCGCGACCCCGGCGCCGCGTTCACCGCGATCACGCAGATCGGCACCGAGGCGGCCGTCCTGCTCTACTTCCGCCGCGACATCGCGCGGATCGTCGTCGCGTGGTGGCGCGCGCTGCGCGGCGCCGACGGGCCCGGCTGGCGCGCCCGGCTGGGGGAGAACGACCCCGACGCGCGGATGGCGTGGTGGATCGCGCTGGGCACCGTGCCGATCGTCGCGCTCGGCCTGACGCTCGAGGACTCGATCAAGGGGCCCTTCCGCAACCTCTACCTGGTCGCCCTCACGCTCGCGGTGTTCGCCGTGGTCCTCGGCGTCGCCGACCGCGTGGGTGCCAAGCGCCGGACGCTCGACCGGCTCACCGTGGGCCACGCGGTCCTCTACGGTCTCGCCCAGGCGCTGGCTCTCGTGCCCGGGGTGTCGCGCTCCGGCGGCACGATCAGCATGGGCCTGCTGCTCGGCTACACCCGCGAGGCCGCCGCGCGGTACTCGTTCCTCCTCGCCATCCCGGCCGTCCTGGGCTCCGGCCTCCAGCAGCTCGTCACGAGCCTCGACGGCTTCGGCGACCCGGGGCAGCCATCGCTGCCGGCGACCGTGCTGGCGACGCTCGTCGCGTTCGTCGTCGGCTACGTCGTCATCATCGGCTTCCTCCGCCTCGTCACGACGCGCTCGTACCAGCCGTTCGTCGTCTACCGCATCGTCTTCGCCGCCGTCGTCGTCGCCCTCGTGCTCGGCGGCGTGCTGCTGGCCGAGGCGCCGGTGCCCTGAGCCCGCCCGCTCCCGAGGGCGCTCAGAGCCAGCCGGAGCGCCGGAAGAGGAGGTTGACGGCGACCCCGAGCACCACCATGAGGGTGAGGGCGAAGGGGTAGCCGAGCGTCCAGTGCAGCTCGGGCATGTGCCGGAAGTTCATGCCGTACACCGTGCCGACGAGCGTCGGGATCGCGAGGGTCGCGGCCCACGCGGAGATGCGGCGCATCTGCTCGTTCTGCGCCACGGACACGAGCGCGAGGTGGGCGGACAGCATGTCGGCGCAGAGGTCGTCGTGGTCCTTGAGGTGGCGGTCCAGCCGGTCGACGGACGCGACGAGCCGCCGCACCCAGGCCTCGTCCAGCGCTGCCCCGCCCGAGCCCGACGGCTCGCCCGGTGACGACGCGTCGGGATCGGCGACCAGCGCGGGCAGCTCCACCGACAGCGGCGCGAGCGCCCGCCGCGCCTCGGCGATCTCGCGCTTGAGCTGGTAGAGCCGCTCGACCGGCGGGTCCGCGCGGCGGGAGAAGACGACCTCCTCGAGGTCGGCCACCGCCTGCGCGAGCCCGTCCTCGACGTCGAGCGCCCGCTCGACGAGGGTCGCGAGGAGGGCGGGGAGCAGGCCGCCGGTCCGCGCGTCGGCCGGGTGCTGCTCGCCGAGCCGCTCGGCGAGCCCGTCGAGCACGCCGGCCTCGCCGACCTCCGCCGTCAGCACGACGTCGCCGGCGACGACGAGCGCGACGGTGCCGGTCACGACGTCGGCGGCGTCCCGGGACGCCAGCGTGGGCACGACGAGGGCGAGCGCGTCCTCGCCCAGGCGGTCGGCGCGCGGCCGGGTGCGCGCGTGGGCGCCGAGGTGGGTCCGCAGCGCGGCGACGACCGGCTCCGCGACGCCGCGGTCGGCGGCCGCGTCCGCGAGGTCCGACGGCGCGTCGACCCGCAGCCAGACCAGGTCGGCGCCGGCGTCGTCGCCGGGGCGCCAGCGTCCGCCCGCCAACGACCAGGCCCGGGGTGTCCCCACGTCCCCAGTCTGCCCCCTCGCGTGCGGACGCGGCCTGGCGCGGTGCGATCGGGTCGCGCGCGCCGCGACTAGGCTGCCGCCGTGCGTACCTGGCCGGCCGTCCACGTCCCCCGTCTGCCCGGCCGAGGTGGCGAGGTGCGCCTGACGGACACGGCGACGGGCCGGCTCGAGCCCTCGACGACGGGCCCGCGGGCGACCATGTACGTGTGCGGCATCACGCCGTACGACGCCACCCACCTCGGCCACGCCGCGACGTACGTCGCGTTCGACCTGCTGCACCGCGCCTGGCTCGACGCGGGCCTCGAGGTGCACTACGCGTCCAACGTCACCGACGTCGACGACCCGCTCCTCGAGCGCGCGGCCGCCACCGGCGTGGACTGGGAGACGCTGGCCGCGGAGCAGACGGCGCTCTTCGCGGAGGACATGACGGCGCTCGGCGTCCTGCCGCCGCACACGTACCTCGGGGCCGTGGAGACGATCCCCCTCGTCGCCGACGCCGTCGCCCGCCTCCTCGACGTCGGCCTCGCCTACCGGGTGCCCCTCGAGGAGGGCGCGGGCGGCGACCGGCCCGACCTCGGCGACGTCTACGCCGACATCTCCGCCGACCGGCACTTCGGCCAGGTCGCGGGGCTCACGCACGACGAGACGGTGGCGCTCTTCGCCGAGCGCGGGGGCGACCCGGACCGGCCCGGCAAGCGGGACCCGCTCGACCCCGCGCTGTGGCGGCGGGAGCGCCCGGGGGAGCCGGCCTGGGACGGCGGACCGCTCGGCCGCGGGCGCCCGGGCTGGCACATCGAGTGCACGGTCATCGCGGGGCACGCGCTGGGTCCGGCGTTCGACGTCCAGGGCGGCGGCCGGGACCTCGTCTTCCCGCACCACGAGATGTCGACCGCGCACGCGCGGGCGCTCGGCGGCTCCGGGGGCCGCCTGCAGGTGCACACCGGGATGGTGGGCTACCGCGGCGAGAAGATGAGCAAGTCGCTCGGCAACCTCGTGCTCGTCTCGGACCTGCGCGCCCGCGGCGTCGACCCGATGGCCGTCCGGCTGGCCGTCCTCGCGCACCACTACCGCACGGACTGGGAGTGGGACGACGGCGTGCTCGAGCGCGCGGAGAAGCGCCTCGCGCGCTGGCGCACCGCGCTGTCCGGCGTCGGCGGGCCCGACGCGGAGAGCACCCTGGCGGAGATCCGCCACGCGCTGGCGGACGACCTCGACGCGCCCCGGGCGCTCGCCGCGGTGGACGCGTGGGCCGACGCCGCGCTGTCCCTGGGCGGCGACGTCGAGGGCGCGCCCGGCCTCGTCGCGCGGGCGGTCGACGCGCTGCTCGGCGTGCGCGTCTGACCCCGCCGAGCCACCGCGCACGGCGGCCCGCGCCCGGTCAGGGCGTGGGGCCGGTGCCCCCGCCGGAGCCGCGCTCGCGTCGGCGCAGGTAGCGCTCGAACTCGCGCGCGATGGCCTCGCCGCTCGCCTCCGGCAGCTCGGCCGTGTCCTTGGCCTCCTCGAGCTGCGCGACGTACTCGGCGATCTCGGCGTCCTCGGCGGCGAGCTCGTCCACGCCGCGCTGCCACGCCTCCGCGTCCTCGGGCATCTCGCCGAGCGGGATCGCCTCGCCGAGGAGCTCCTCGATCCGCACGAGCAGGGCGAGGCTCGCCTTCGGCGACGGCGGGTGCGCGACGTAGTGGGGGACCGCGGCCCACACGGACAGGCCGCGCATGCCGCGCAGGGTCGCCTCGTGCTGCAGCACCCCGACGATCCCCGTCGGCCCCTCGTAGGTGTTCGCGTCGAGGCCGAGCTCCTCCTGCAGCCGCGGGTCGTCCGAGGTGGCCGTCACCGGGATCGGGCGGCTGTGCGGGACGTCCGCGAGCAGGGCGCCGAGGGTGACGATCGTGCGCACGCCGAGCCGCTCGGCGGTGTCGAGCAGCTCCGCGCAGTAGCGGCGCCAGCGCATCGAGGGCTCGATGCCGTGCACGAGGGCGACGGTCTCCCCGGTGCTCGGCCGGCCCGCGGCGTGCACGGTGGTCACCGGCCAGGTGACGACGCGCCGGCCGGTCTCGTCGAACGCGACGGTCGGGCGGCTCACCTGGAAGTCGTGGTACTCCTCGGGGTCGAGCTCGTCGACGAGCTCGCCGCCCCAGGCGTCCACCAGGTGCAGCAGGGCCTGGCTCGCCGCGCTCCCGGCGTCGTTCCAGCCCTCGAACGCGGCGAGCATGACCGGGCCGCGCAGAACGCCCTGGGATCCGTCGGTCATGGCCTCAGCCTAGGCCGTGGCCCGGCGGCCGCCCGCGCACCCGCCGGAGCGGCCCCCTAGACTGCGCTGGTGCCCCCCACGCCCCTCCCCGACGCTGCCGCGCGCCCCCTGCCCGCGGCCGTGCTGTGGGACATGGACGGGACCCTCGTGGACACCGAGCCCGCGTGGATGGCGGCGGAGCGGCGCCTCGTCGAGGAGTTCGGCCTGCGCTGGACGACCGACGACGCCGCCCGGATGGTCGGCATGCCGCTGCTCGGCGCGGCCGAGGTGCTCCGCGACCACGGCGTGGACCTGCCGCCGGGCGCGATCGTCGAGCGGATGCTCGAGGAGGTCGTGGCCAGCGTGCGGGTCGAGGTGCCGTGGCAGCCGGGCGCGCGGGAGCTGCTCGACGCGCTGGCGGCCGCCGGCGTGCCGAGCGCGCTCGTGACGATGTCCTACCGGGCGCTGACCGACGCCGTGCTGGCCGGCGCGCCCGAGGGCACGTTCGCCGTCGTCGTGCCGGGGGACGAGGTGACGCACGGCAAGCCCCACCCCGAGCCCTACCTGCGCGCGGCCGAGCGGCTCGGCGTTGACCCGCGGGCGTGCGTCGCGCTCGAGGACTCGCCGCCCGGGATCGCCTCGGCGATGGCCTCCGGGGCGCGGACGATCGGCGTGCAGCACATGGTGCCGGTCGTCGCGCTGCCCGGGCTCAGCCGGGTGGACGGGCTCGAGCGCGTGGACCTCGACCTGCTCGCCCGGGTGGTGGCCGGCGAGACGATCGACCTGCTCGCGCCGCAGGCGGCGGGCCCGACGGCGGACGAGGTGCCGGCCCGCTAGCCGACCGCGGCGGGCGCCTCGGGGCGGACGCCGGTCGCGTGCTCCACGGCGTCGGGGTCGACCTCGGGCGGCGTGCCCCCGAACGCCGGGCAGAGCGCCCGGTGCGCGCACCACGAGCACAGCGCGCTGGGCCGCGGCTCCCACGCGCCCGTGCGGGCGGCCGTCCGGACGCCGGACCACACGGCCCGGATCCGCTGCTCGACGACGGCGAGCTCGCCCGGGGTGGGCGCGTGCCGCAGGATCGTGCCGTCGCCGAGGTAGACGAGCTGGAGCAGCGCCGGCGTGCGCCCGCGCTCGCGCTGCAGGAGGAGCGCGTAGACGCGCATCTGGAAGAGCGCCCCCGACTCGTACCCGGGCTCGGGGGAGCGGCCGGTCTTGTAGTCGACCACGCGCATCGCGCCGTCGGGCGCGACGTCGAGGCGGTCGACGATGCCGCGCAGCTCGAGCTCCTCCAGGTCGGTGCGGACGACGAGCTCCCGCTCGGCCGGCTGCAGGCGGTTGGGGTCCTCGAGCGTGAACCACGTCGCGAGGAGGGCCTCCGCCTGGGCGAACCAGGCCGTGGTGTCGCCGTCGGGCACGAGGTCGGCGCACTCGGGGCGCTCGGCGAGGATGTCCGCCCAGCAGGGCGCGAGCAGCGCGCGGGCGGCCTCGAGCGTCCGCGCCCCCGCGGGCTCGTCGAAGAGGCGCTCGAGGACGGCGTGCACGAGCGTCCCGCGCACCGCGGCGGGGC
>JAAZAC010000230.1 GCA_012514545.1 Actinomycetales bacterium
ACACGACACGACACGACACGACACGGGGCCCGACGCCGCGGCGTCGGGCCCCGTCGCACGTCCTCAGACGAGCTGGTACATCCACCCGTGCTCGTCGGCGGCCCGCCCGTACTGGATGTCGGTGAGCCGCTGGCGCACCGCCGCCGTGACCGGACCGGTCTCGCCGTCGGCCACCGTGAGGTCGAAGTCCGCGCCCGCGAGCCGGCCGACGGGCGTCACGACCGCCGCCGTGCCGCACGCGAAGACCTCCACGACGTCGCCCGAGGCGAGGCCCGCCCGCAGGTCGTCGAGCCGGATCGCGCCCTCGACGACGTCGCGCCCCTCCTCGCGCAGGAGGGTGAGGATCGACGAGCGCGTCACGCCCTCGAGGATCGAGCCCGTCAGCGCCGGGGTGGCGATCCGCCCGTCGGCGTGCACGACGAAGATGTTCATCCCGCCGAGCTCCTCGAGCTGCGTGCCGGTGGCCGCGTCGAGGAAGCACACCTGCTCGCACCCGCGCGCGTACGCCTCCTGCTGCGGGAGCAGCGATGCCGCGTAGTTGCCGCCGCACTTGGCCGCGCCCGTCCCGCCGGGCCCGGCGCGGTTGTAGTCCTGGGAGACCCAGATCGACACGGGCTTCACGCCGCCGGAGAAGTACGGCCCGACGGGCGAGGCGATGAGCAGGAAGTCCACGCGGCGCGCGGGCCGCACGCCGAGGAACGCCTCGGACGCGAACATGAACGGCCGCAGGTACAGGCTCGTCTCGTCCGCTCCGGGCACCCACTCGACGTCGACGCCGACGAGCGCCTCGATGGAGCCGAGGAAGTCCTCGGCGGGGAGCTCGGGCAGGGCGAGGCGCCGTGCGGACTGCGCGAAGCGGGCCGCGTTCGCCCACGGGCGGAACGTCCACACGGACCCGTCGGCGTGGCGGTACGCCTTGAGGCCCTCGAAGATCTCCTGGCCGTAGTGGAGCACCGCGGCGGCCGGGTCGAGCTGGAGCGGGCCGTACGGCTCGATCCGCCGGTCCGTCCAGCCGGTCTCGGCGGTCCAGGTGATCCGCGCCATGTGGTCGGTGAACACGGTGCCGAACACCGGGGCGGCGATGAGCTCGGCGCGCTCCGCGGCGGACCGCGGGGTCGGCGTGAGCCGGCGCTCGAACGCGTCGGCCGTGGTCTCGCGTGCCGTGGTGCTCATCTCGTCCCCTCCGTGGCGGGCGTCGTCGCCGGCTGGATCCGTGCTGACGTTACCCGCCGGGGTGCCCGCGCCACACCGGTCGGCGTGGCCGGGATCGTCGGCACCGGGGCGGGTGGTCGTGGCGCGCGCGGGCGTCGCCGCCGGGCGCGCGGTCGTGCTGGTGGTCATGTCGGGTCCCTCTCGCGGAGTTCTTCGGGTGGCGGCGGGACGGCCGACAGGGGTGGTTCGTCGCCGGGGTCAGCCCCGGATGCGTGCGGCGATCTCCGAGCCCACGTCGGCCGTGGACCGTACTCGGTCCCCGCGCGCGGCCAGGTCGGCTGCGACCGCCTGCTCGACGCGCGTTGCCGCGTCGGTCAGGCCGAGGTGCTCGAGCAGCATCGCGACGGACAGGATCGTCGCCGTGGGGTCGGCCTTGCCCTGCCCCGCGATGTCGGGCGCAGAGCCGTGGACCGGCTCGAACATCGACGGCGCCGTGCGGTCGGGGTTGACGTTCCCCGACGCCGCCAGGCCGATGCCGCCGACGACGGCGCCCGCCAGGTCGGTGAGGATGTCCCCGAAGAGGTTGTCGGTGACGATCACGTCGAAGCGCGACGGGTTCGTGACCATGAAGATCGTCGCGGCGTCGACGTGCAGGTAGTCGGTGGTGACGTCCGGGAAGTCCGCGTTGACGGCCTCGACCGTGCGGCGCCACAGGTCGCCCGCGTGCACGAGGACGTTGTGCTTGTGCACGAGCGTGAGGTGCTTGCGCGGCCGCGCCTGCGCGCGGGCGAACGCGTCGCGGACGACGCGCTCGACGCCGAACGCCGTGTTGACGCTGACCTCGTTCGCGACCTCGTGCGCGGTCCCCTTGCGGACGGAGCCGCCGTTGCCGACGTACGGGCCCTCGGTGCCCTCGCGGACGACGACGAAGTCGATCTCGCCGGGCTCCGCGAGCGGCGAGCGCACCCCCGGGTACAGCCGGCCGGGCCGCAGGTTGACGTAGTGGTCGAGCTCGAAGCGCAGCCGCAGCAGCAGCCCGCGCTCGAGGACGCCGGACGGGACGCTCGGGTCGCCGACGGCGCCGAGCAGGATCGCGTCGTGCGCGCGGATCGTCGCGAGGTCCTCGTCGGTGAGGGTCTCGCCGGTGGCGTGCCAGCGGCGCGCGCCGAGGTCGAGCTCGGTCGTCGCGACGTGCACCTCGGGACCCACCGCGGCCTCGAGGACCTTCAGGCCCTCCTCCACGACCTCGGTGCCGATCCCGTCCCCGCGGACCACCGCGAGCCGCACGTTCTGCATGCGCCGACCCTACTCCTCCGTCCACCAGGCGGGACGGAACGTCTCGCCCAACGACCGTTTCCCCCGACGCCGGCCTGTCACCTGCGGCGTCCCGCGGCCTTCGGCAGCCGCGGGTAGACGACCTCGAACGTCTCGAGCACCACCTCGAGGTCGTCGTCGACCGGCGTGCCCGTGCCCGCCAGGACGCGACCGAAGTACTTCAGGTGCTCGCGCCGCCAGCTGGCCAGGGTGCGGTCGTCCTCCCCCTCGCTCGCCGCGAAGTCCTCGTCGACGTCGCCGAACCGGGCGCGGCGCACCTCGGTGGTGCGGAGGAGCGCGCGGGGGTGCCCGGCGCCGTCCAGCACGATCGAGAGGTCGCCCACGCGCGGGATCGGCTCGCCCGCCGCCTCGAGCTCGGCGACCGACGTCGCCGTCGCCCGCTTCTCGCCCGCCAGGACGAGGGCGAGCAGCTCGTCGGCGAGCTCCGGCGAGTCGCCGAACGCCCACGCGGGCGGCGGCACGGCCGCCGTCACGCCGACGCCGGTCACCACCGGCAGCCGGCCGATCTTCGCGTGCGCCCGGGCCGTCTCCCAGAAGGCGACGATCTCGTCGGCAACGCCCCCGCCGTCGGCGACGTCCCCGCCGTCGGGCAGGGCGCCGTCCGGCACGTCGTGGTCCGCCATCCCACCCGTCCCTTCCTCACGCGCCCGCGGCGCACGCCACGCCCCGCCCGCGGCGCACGGCCGCGGACGGCGGCGGGCGGCCCGGGCGACCCGGACCGCCCGCGGCCCGCTCAGCGGGCGACGCGGCCCTCGACGTAGTCGGCGTCCGCCGGCTTGATCCAGGCGAACATCTTGCGCAGCTCGCGGCCCACGGCCTCGATCGGGTGCTGCTCGCCCTTGGCGCGCAGCGCCGTGAACTCGGGCGCGCCCGCGTCCTGGTCCGCGATGAACCGCTGGGCGAACGCGCCGGACCGGATGTCCGCGAGCACCGCCTGCATGTTCTCCTTCACGTGCGGGTCGATGACCCGCGGGCCGG
>JAAZAC010000231.1 GCA_012514545.1 Actinomycetales bacterium
CGTCCTTGGCCTGGACCGAGATCTTCGGGCCGTAGAACGCCGCGCCGCCCGGGTCGTCCACGAGGTCCAGGCCGGACGCCGTGGCGACCTCGCGCAGCACCTCCGTGGCCTCGGCCCAGGTGGCGTCGTCGCCGATGTGCTTGTCCTCGTTGCGCGTGGAGAGCTCGAGGTAGAAGTCGCTCAGGCCGTAGTCACGCAGCAGGTCGAGCACGAACTGCAGGAGCTCCGCGAGCTCGCCGCGCATCTGGTCGCGGGTGCAGTAGATGTGCGCGTCGTCCTGCGTGAAGCCGCGGGCGCGGGTCATGCCGTGCACGACGCCGGACTTCTCGTACCGGTACACCGTGCCGAACTCGAACAGCCGCAGCGGCAGCTCCCGGTAGGACCGCCCGCGAGCGGCGAACACCAGGTTGTGCATCGGGCAGTTCATCGGCTTGAGGTAGTAGTCCTGCCCCTGCCGGCGCACGTTGCCCTCGGCGTCCCGCTCCTCGTCGAGCTGCATGGGCGGGTACATGCCGTCCGCGTACCAGTCGAGGTGGCCGGAGATCTCGAACAGCCGCGCCTTGGTGATGTGCGGGCTGTTGACGAACGAGTACCCCGCCTCGACGTGGCGCTGCCGGGAGTAGTTCTCCATCTCCATGCGGACGATGCCGCCCTTGGGGTGGAAGACCGCGAGGCCGGAGCCGATCTCCTCGGGGAACGAGAAGAGGTCCAGCTCGTTGCCGAGACGGCGGTGGTCGCGGCGCTCGGCCTCGGCGAGGCGCTCGAGGTAGGCGCGCAGCTCGTCCTTCGTCGGCCAGGCGGTGCCGTAGACGCGCTGGAGCTGCGGGTTCTTCTCCGAGCCGCGCCAGTACGCGGCGGCGGTGCGCGTGAGCTGGAAGCCGTTGCCGATGAGCCGGGTCGACGGCAGGTGCGGGCCGCGGCACAGGTCCTGCCAGGCGACCGTGCCGTCGCGGCGGACGTTCTGGTAGATCGTGAGGCCGCCGAGGCCGACCTCGACGGACGCGCCCTCCGTCTCGTCGGCGCTGCCCTTGAGGCCGATGAGCTCGAGCTTGTACGGCTCGTCCGCGAGCTCGGCGCGCGCCTCCGCCTCGGTGACCTCCCGGCGCCGGAAGGTCTGGCCCTCCTTCACGATGCGCTGCATGACCTTCTCGAGGGCCTTGAGGTCCTCGGGCGTGAAGGGCACCTCGACGTCGAAGTCGTAGTAGAAGCCGTCCGTGACGGGCGGCCCGATGCCGAGCCGTGCCTTCGGGTGCAGCTCCTGCACGGCCTGGGCGAGCACGTGCGCCGTCGAGTGGCGCAGCACCGCGAGCCCGTCGGGCGAGTCGATCGTCACGGCCTCCACGACCGCGCCGTCGGGCAGCGGCGTCGCGAGGTCGCGCAGCTCCCCGTCGACCCGCACGACGACGACCTCGCGCCGGTCGCCGTAGAGGTCGGTCCCGGTCGTCCCCTCCGCCACGGTCCGCTCGTCGCCGTCGACGGTCAGGGTGATCTGTGGCACGGGAACCTCTCCGGGTCGTGGGGTCGCGTCGATGCTAGCGACTCCGGTCGGACCGACGAGCCACGGGGCCCGCCGGGCGGGTGGGGCGCCGGACGCGGGGCCGACCGGCACCGACCGACGAGGCGGCGCCGCAGGGTCGCGGAGTGGCTCCCGGGGCGGCCGCCCGGACGGCCGGATCGGGGCGGCGGGGCCCCTCCGTGTCCCGATCGTTATGATTTGCACGGCCGGCCGGTGAAAGTCCGCCCATTTGGCGTATCTCCGCGGCGGCAGGGGGTGGGCGATACTGGGTTCGAACCAGTGACCTCCTCGGTGTGAACGAGGCGCTCTACCACTGAGCCAATCGCCCGTGCGGCGAGTCAGGCTCGCCGCGCCGTGGATGATGCTAGCGAATCCACAGGCCACTCGGCGAACCTGGCGGGGCTCGGCGCGGGGGCGGCACGATCGATCGGGACGCGTGGAAGAGGGTGAGTGATGGCGGGTTCCGTGCCAGACGTGCGCGAGGTCGTCTCCATGCACCTCGTCCTCTCGGACGCCAGCGTCCTGCCGATCCGCGCGGAGCTCGCGTTCGACTGCGCCGACCCGTACACCGTCCGCGTCGAGTTCACCGGTACGCACTCCAGCTGCACGTGGCTCATCGGCCGTGAGCTGCTCGCCCAGGGGATCCTGGCCGACCCGTCCGCGCCCGCCGGCACGGGCGACGTGCGCATCTGGCGTGACGAGGACCCGGCCTTCCTCCTCATGGCCCTGAGCGGGGTCGAGGGCGACGCCCTCCTCGCCGGCCCGGCCGAGCCGTTCGCGCGCTTCATCTCCGCGACGACGGCGCTCGTCCCCTTCGGCTCCGAGAGCAGCCGCATGGAGGACGAGATCTCGCGCCTCATCGTCACGCTGCTCGACGCCTGAGCGCGGGCTCCGCGCGCGGCGCCGTCACGGGTCGAGGTCGGCCGCCTCGCGCTCCGCGTAGAGCTCGCGCACGCGCTGCGTGAGCGGGCCGGGCGCGACGGGCGCGCCGTCGAGCTCGACCACGGGCGCCACCGTGCGCACCGAGCCCGTCAGGCCGAGGTGCGCCCGCCCCGCGAGCACCTCGTCGAGCACCGCGTACGCCAGCTCCCCCGGCGCGGCCTCGCGCACGGGCAGCCCCGCCTCCGCCGACCACTCCAGCACGAGCTCGCGCGTGATCCCGGCGAGGCAGCCGGTGTGCAGGCCGGGCGTGAGGAGCTCGCCGTCGCGCTCCACGAAGACGTTCGTCGCGGTGCCCTCGCACAGCTCGCCGACGGTGTTGGCGAGGAGCGCCTCGTCCGCGCCGCGGGACCGGGCGTGGGCGAGGACGACGGCGTTCTCGGCGTACGACGTCGTCTTCAGCCCGGCGACCGCGGACCGCTCGTTGCGCACCCAGGGCACGCGGACGACGCGCACGACGTCGGCGGGCTGGGCGGGGCCCGCCAGGACGAGCACCGTCTGGGGGCTCGCCCAGCGACCGGAGCCGAGCGGGCCCAGGCCCGCCGTGACGGTGATCCGGAGCCGGCCGAGGTTCGTGCCCGCCGCGAGCACGGCTTCGACCCCCTCGCGGATGAGGTCCTCGTCCGGCGGGGCGAGCCCGATGCCGACCGCGGACTGCCGCAGCCGGCGCAGGTGCCGCGTCAGCGCGAACGGCCGCCCGCGGACGACGCCGCACGTCTCGAAGACGCCGTCGCCGACCGTCAGCCCGTGGTCGAGCGGGCTGAGCAGCGGCTCCGCGGGGTCGCGGAGCCGTCCGTCCGCCCAGACGACGATCCCCTCCGTGCTCATCCGTTCCTCCCCTCGTCGGGCGCGTGGGCCCCGGCACCGCCCGGCCCGGCACCGCCCGGCCCGGCCCATCCTGGTCCGTCCTCGCTCGCCAGAGCGACCAGCCGCACCGCCTTGAGCTCCGTCTCGGCCCACTCGCGCTCCGGGTCCGACTCCCACGTGATCCCCGCCCCGGTGCCGAAGCGCAGCGTCCCGCCGTCCTCCCCCGTCCACCAGAACGTGCGGATGGCGACCGCGAGCTCGGCGCGCCCCGCGTCGCCGTCGACCCAGCCGAAGGCTCCGCAGTACGGACCGCGGGGCGTGGGCTCGAGGTCGCGGATGGCCGCGAGGGCCGTGTGCTTCGGGGCGCCGGACACCGAGGCGGGCGGGAAGGTGGCGGCGAGGACCTCGGGCCACCCGGCGTCGGGCAGGAGCCGCCCGACCACCGTGGTGACGAGGTGCGCGAGCCCGGGGTGCCGCTCCACCCGCAGGAGGTCCGCAACCTCCACCGTCGCCGGCGCGCAGACCCGCTGCAGGTCGTTGCGCACCATGTCGGTGATCATGACGTTCTCCGCGCGGTCCTTGTCCGTGAGCCCCTCCGGCGTCGCGGCGGTGCCCTTGATGGGGCCGGACGCGACGGTGCCGCCGGCGACGGTGAGGAACCGCTCCGGGGACGCGCTCACCACCCAGGCGGGCGGCAGCGGACCGCCCGCCGGGACGTGCAGGCCGCCCGCGAACGGCGCCGGGTTGCCGGCCAGGAGGCGGGCCGCCAGCGCGGCCGCGGAGGGCTCGCCGTCGGCGGCGGGCAGCGGGGCGGAGAGCACGCGGCAGAGGTTGACCTGGTAGACGTCGCCGGCGCGGATGCGGCGGCGCACCTCGGCGACGCCGGCCAGGTAGCCCTCGCGCGACAGCGAGGACCGCCAGGCCTCCGGCCGGGGCCCCCGCCAGGGCGCCGGGGCGGGCGGGGCGGCGACGGCGCCGTCGGGCCGGCGGACGACGTCGGCGAAGCGGTACGCCCGGCCGCGGCCCTCGAACGCGCACGCGACGACCCAGAAGCCGGCGGCGAGGCGCTCCGCGCCGTCGGGCAGCTCCACGCACTCCACGGGCCGCGCCGCGGACACGCCCGCGAACCAGGCGCTCCCGCCCGTCGCGCCCGCGTCCCGCCTCGCGGCGGCCGGCCCACTCACGCGGCCGACCCTAGCCCGCCGACCGGCGGCCCCGACGGTCGCGCCCCGCCCCGCGGGCGCCGTCCGGCGCGCCGTCGGGACGGGCCCTCGCACCCGGCGCGCCGGGCCCGAACGGGTTGGACTCTCGTCGCGGGCGTCGGTTAGAGTTCGGGACGCGCACGGAGCGGGCCGCAGGCCCCGGACGTGCCGCGCGGACGTAGCGCAGTTGGTAGCGCATCACCTTGCCAAGGTGAGGGTCGCGGGTTCGAGTCCCGTCGTCCGCTCGGAGGCGACACCGCACCCGAAGGCTCTGCCTCAGGCGGAACGGCCGAACGGTGGAGTGGCCGAGAGGCGAGGCAGCGGCCTGCAAAGCCGTACACACGGGTTCGAATCCCGTCTCCACCTCGACAAGGGCGATTGGCGCAGAGGTAGCGCGCTTCCTCGACACGGAAGAGGTCACTGGTTCGATCCCAGTATCGCCCACCAGCACCGACGGGCCGCCCGGAGACCCGGGCGGCCCGTCGGCGTACCGGGGCCGTCTCCGGCCCTCTGTCGCTGTCGGGGCGTGCCGGGCCCTGCCGACCCGTGCTCCCTCAGAACGGCCCCACGTGCTCCTTCGGCCGCTGGACGCCCTCCCAGCCGCGTCGCGGCGGCCTGGTGCCCGGCGTCGTGCGGGCCTTGGCGCGGTAGACGACGTACGGGCGCCACAGATAGCCGAGCGGCACGCTGAACACGTGCACGAGCCGCGTGAACGGCCACAGCGCGAAGAGGAACATCGCGGCCATGCCGTGCAGCTGGAAGCCCAGCGGCGCGTCGGCCATGAGCTCCGGGTGCAGGTCGAACCGGAAGATGCCCCGGAACCACACGGAGACGCCCTCGCGGTAGTCGTAGTGCCCGCCGAGGTTGAGGATGGAGCCCGCGATGGTGTTCCACATGCCCAGCGCGATGACCACGGCCAGCACGAGGTACATGAGCTTGTCCATCCGGGTCGTCGCCCGGAAGACCGGCCCGACCGTGCGCCGCCGGTAGATGAGCAGCGCGAGCCCGACGACGGTCGAGACCCCCGCGACCGTGCCGATGGTGATCGCCATGAGGTGGTAGAGCCCGTCCGAGACGCCCAGGGCGCGCGTCCACGACTTCGGGATCCCCAGGCCCAGCACGTGCCCCAGGAACACGAAGAGGATCCCGAAGTGGAACAGCGGGCTGGCCCACCGCAGCAGGCGGCGCTCGTAGAGCTGCGACGAGCGCGTCGTCCAGCCGAACTTGTCGTACCGGTACCGCCACACGTGCCCGAGCACGAACACGGTTAGGAACAGGTAGGGCAGCACCACCCACAGGACGACGTCGGCCGTCGTGACCTCGGCGGCCGCGGCGGCGGCCGCGAACGGGTGCGTGGCGAGGGTGGTCATCGGTCCGCTCCGGTGGTCGACGGGTCCAGGGCGTACGGCGCGGTGGCCGCCAGGGCGAGACTCGGGTCCAGCCCGACCTCCTCCCCCGGCGGCCCCTCCGCGGCGAGGCGCGCGACGGCGTCGCGGTCGTCGCCCTCGAGGGGCGGCAGCGTGGCGCACACGGCCACGACCGCGCCCGCCCACGGCGACCCGGCGTCGAGGAGGGCGAGCCGCAGCAGCTCCAGGCCGGCCCGGTGCGCGAGGAGGAGACGCAGCCCCGCCTCGCGGGCGCCGTCGTCGGGCCCCGAGGCGCACTCGAGGACGACGGCGAGGTGGTCCGGCAGCTCCTCGTCGGCGAGCTCCAGCCCGACCGCCCGGTACGCCTGCTTCATCTCGACGAGCGCGACGCCGCGGCGCCGGGTGTCGCCGTAGGCGTAGTACGTCAGGTAGGGGCTGCACCGGCGGCGCAGGTCGAAGGTCTCCACGTACTGCGCGGCGAGCTCCGGCAGCGGCGTGCCCGCCACGTGCTGGAGGGTCCGCGCGAGCGGCTCCGCGAGGTGCGGCGGCAGCTCCGCGACGGCCGCGCGCAGCGTCGGCACGAGCGCCAGCAGGTCCTCGGTCGGGTACTCGAGCAGCAGCGCCGCGACCCGGTGCGCGACCGCTGCCTCCCGGGTGGCCAGCCGGGCGGCGGCCCGGGCCCGCGCGACGCGGTTCACGGCGTCCCCCCGTCCCGGCGCGGCTCGGTGCCCGCGCCCGCCGGCCCCGCCTCCGCGCCCCCCACCGGCCGCGGCTGCACCACGGCCGGCGCGGCGGCGTCGTCGGGCTCGCGCAGCCCCGGCCCCTCCCCGGGCTCGTCCGCGCGCGGCGGGAAGAGCCCCGGCGGGACGCCCTTGCCGTCCCAGTTGAGGAGGTTGACACGCGCCTTGCGGGTGGCCGGGTCGGCGACGGTGTCGGTGGTCTGCCGCTGGGCGAGCATGTGGAAGTTCTCGACGGCGATCGGGTCGTTGTGGAACCCACGGCCGGACCCCTCGCCGAACGGCCCGGAGCCGCCCATGCCGGGGCCCCCCTCGTAGTCGAGCGCGCACTCGGTCGCGAGCTCCTCGAGGGAGTGCGCCTGCTCGGCGTGCGCCGTCGGGATGACGTAGCGCTCGTCGTACTTCGCGAGCGCGAGCAGCCGGTACATCCCCTCCATCTCCGCGGCGGACATCCCGACGGCGGCCGGGATGCTCGGGTCGCCGTCGCGCCCCATGGAGATGTCCCGCATGTACGAGCGCATCGCGGCGAGGCGACGCAGGACCGCGGTCACCGGGGCGACGTCGCCGGCGGTGAAGAGCTCCGCGAGGTACTCCACGGGGATGCGCAGGGCCTCGATCGCCGCGAAGAGGTTGCCGCGGTCCTCCGCGTCCTCCCCGGTCTCCCGCACGACGTCGACGACGGGCGACAGCGGCGGGATGTACCAGACCATCGGCAGCGTCCGGTACTCGGGGTGCAGCGGCAGGGCCACCTCGTAGCGGTGGATGAGCGCCCACACCGGCGAGCGGCGCGCGGCGTCCACCCAGTCGCGCGGGATGCCGGACGCCTCGGCGGCCCGCTGCACCTCCGGGTCGTCCGGGTCGAGGAACACCGAGCGCTGCGCGGCGAGGAGCTTCGTCTCGTCGGGCTCGCTCGCCGCGGCGAGGACGCGGTCGGCGTCGTACAGGACGAGCCCGATGTAGCGCAGGCGGCCGACGCACGTCTCCGAGCACACGGTCGGCAGGCCGACCTCGATGCGCGGGAAGCAGAACGTGCACTTCTCGGCCTTGCCCGTGCGGTGGTTGAAGTAGACCTTCTTGTACGGGCAGCCGGTGACGCACTTGCGCCAGCCGCGGCACCGGTCCTGGTCCACGAGGACGATGCCGTCCTCGGACCGCTTGTAGATCGCCCCGGACGGGCAGGACGCCGCGCACGACGGGTTGAGGCAGTGCTCGCAGATGCGCGGCAGGTAGAACATGAAGGTCTGCTCGAACTCGAGCTTGACCTTGTCCGAGACCTTCTGCAGGACGGGGTCGGCCTGGGTCAGCGCGGGGGCGCCGCCGAGGTCGTCGTCCCAGTTCGCGCTCCAGCGCACGGCCATGTCCTGGCCGGACAGCAGCGACTTCGGCCGCGCGACCGGCGTGTGCTCCTGCAGCGGGGCGCTGGTGAGCCGCTCGTAGTCGTACGTCCACGGCTCGTAGTACTCGTCGATGGACGGCTGCTTGGGGCTGGCGAAGATCGTCAGGAGGTTCTTCAGCCGGCCGCCCGCCTTGAGCTGGAGACGGCCGCGCCGGTTGAGCGTCCAGCCGCCCTCCCAGCGCTCCTGGTCCTCGTACGTGCGCGGGTAGCCCTGCCCGGGCCGCGTCTCGACGTTGTTGAACCACACGTACTCGGTGCCCGTGCGGTTCGTCCACGCCTGCTTGCACGTGACCGAGCACGTGTGGCACCCGATGCACTTGTCGAGGTTCATGACCATCGCCATCTGGGCCATGACGCGCATCAGTACGTCACCTCCTGGCTGCGCCGGCGGATCACGGTGACCTCGTCGCGCTGGTTGCCCGTGGGGCCGAGGTAGTTGAACGCGTAGGAGAGCTGCGCGTAGCCGCCGACGAGGTGGCTCGGCTTGATGAGCAGCCTCGTCAGCGAGTTGTGGATGCCGCCCCGCCGGCCCGTGGTCTCCGACAGCGGCACGTCGATGAGCCGGTCCTGGGCGTGGTGCATGTAGACGGTGCCCTCGGGCATCCGGTGCGAGACGACCGCCCGGGCCACGACGACGCCGTTGCGGTTGACCGCCTCCACCCAGTCGTTGTCCGCGATGCCGGCCTTGGCGGCGTCCCGGTCGCTCATCCAGATCGTGGGCCCGCCCCGGGACAGCGACAGCATGAAGAGGTTGTCCTGGTACTCCGAGTGGATGGACCACTTGTTGTGCGGGGTGAGGTAGCGGACCGTGACCCCGACGGCGCCCGTCCCCGCGACCTCGGCCGCGTGCCCGAGGGCGTTCTCCCCGAAGAGCGCGGCCATGTCGAGCGGCGGCCGGAACACCGGCAGGCCCTCGCCCAGCTCCGCGATCCAGTCGTGGTCGAGGTAGAACTGCTGGCGCCCGGTGAGCGTGTGCCACGGCTTGAGCCGCTCGACGTTGATCGTGAACGGCGAGTACCGCCGCCCGCCGTGCTCCGTGCCCGACCACTCGGGCGACGTGATGACGGTGACCGGCGCCGCCTGGGTGTCGGCGAACGTCACCTGCTTGCCCTCGTGCTCGGCGGCGAGGTCCGCCATGCGCGTGCCGGTGCGCTCCTCGAGCCGGCGGAAACCCTGCACGGCGAGGCGGCCGTTCGTCGTGCCGGACAGCGCGAGGATCGCCTCGCACGCGTGCACGTCCCGCGTGAGCAGCGGCCGCCCCTCGACGACGCTGCCGGTCCCCTGCGCGACGCCGTTCTTCCGGGCGAGGTAGGCGACCTCGGCCGACATGTCGAAGGTGACGCCCTTCGTCGTCGCGCCGAGCGTGTCGACGAGCGGCCCGAGGGTCGCCATCTTCGCCGCGACGGCCCCGTAGTCCCGCTCGACGACGACGAGCCGCGGCATCGTGACGCCGGGCACGGGCTCGCACTCCCCCGCCTTCCAGTCGCGCACCACCCCGTGCGGCGTCGCCAGCTCGTCGGGCGTGTCGTGCATGAGCGGCACGGCGACGACGTCCTTGCGGACACCGAGGTGCGTGGCGGCGAGCTCGCTGAACCGCCGGGCGAGCGAGTGGAAGATGTCGAAGTCGGTCCGCGTCTGCCACGGCGGCGCGATCGCCGGGCTGAACGAGTTCACGAACGGGTGCATGTCCGTCGTGTTGAGGTCGTACTTCTCGTACCACGTGGCGGCGGGCAGCACGACGTCGGCGTACATGGTCGTGCTCGTCATGCGGAAGTCGAGCGCGAGGAGCAGGTCGAGCTTCCCCGTGGGCGCCTCCTCCCGCCAGACGACGTCCCGCGGCCGGGCCTCCGGCGGCGCCTCCGTGGCCCGCAGGTTGGAGTCCGTGCCGAGCAGGTGGTGCAGGAAGTACTCGTTGCCCTTCGCGGAGCTGCCGAGCAGGTTCGCCCGCCACACCGTGAGCACCCGCGGGAAGTTCTCCGGCGCGTCCGGGTCCTCCGCCGCGAACCGCAGCCGCCCGGCGCGCAGCTCGGCGGGCACGTACTCGGCGACGGGCACGCCCGCGGCCTCCGCGTCCTCGGCGAGCTGCAGCGGGCTCCGGTCGAACGTGGGATACGAGGGCATCCAGCCCAGCCGCGCGGACTGCGCGACGACGTCGGCCGTCGCCTTGCCCGTCAGGTGGCCCCCGGCGCGGCCCGGCAGGTGGGCGGCCAGCGTGTCCGCGGAGAACGCGTCGTAGCGGAACTGGTCGGTGGCGAGGTACCAGAACGCCGTCTGGATCATGGTCCGCGCCGGGCGCGCCCAGTCGAACGCGTTGGCGTACAGCCCGTGCCCGGTGACGGGCCGCACCTTCTCCTGGCCGACGTAGTGCGCCCAGCCGCCGCCGTTGACGCCCTGGCACCCGGTGAGGGTCGTCAGCGCGAGGAACGAGCGGTAGATCGTGTCGGAGTGGAACCAGTGGTTGGTCCCCGCGCCCATGACGATCATCGAGCGGCCGCGCGACTCCTCCGCGTTGGCCGCGAACTCGCGCCCGATGCGCTCGGCGGCCGCCGCGGGCACGCCCGTGAACTGCTCCTGCCAGGCCGGGGTGCAGCCCTCGGCGGCGTCGTCGTAGCCCGTGGGCCAGCGGCCCGGCAGCCCCCGCCGCGCGACGCCGTACTGCGCGAGCAGCAGGTCGAGCACGGTGGTGACGAGGTGGCCGCCGACCCGGATCGCCGGCACGCCGCGGTGCGCGACGCCGGGGGCGCCGTCGAGGGTGTCGAACCGCGGCAGCAGGACCTCGACCGGCGTCACCGCGCCGGCGGTCCGCCCGCCGCCGGCGACGACGGTCCCGGCAGCCGAGAGCATCGGCTCGACGCCGCCCAGGTCGAGGTTCCAGCGGCCCTTGCCGCTCTCGCCGTAGTGGAAGCCGAGGGAGCCGCCGGGGACGACGGGCTCGCCCGTCCGGCCGTCGACGAGGACCGTCTTGAACGCGGCGTTCTCCTGCTCGGCGGCGGCGCCGCCGAGGTCCTCGGCGGTGAGGAACTTGCCCGGGACGTACGCGCCGTCGTCGGCGGGCTCGAGCCGCACGAGGAACGGCAGGTCGGTGTACCGCTGGGCGTACTCGGTGAAGTACGGCACCTGGCGCTCCACGTAGAACTCGCGCAGGACGACGTGCCCCATCGCCATCGCGAGCGCGCCGTCCGTGCCCGGCTGGGTCGAGAGCCACTCGTCGGCGAACTTGACGTTGTCCGCGTAGTCCGGGGAGACGGCGACGACCTTCTGGCCCCGGTAGCGCGCCTCGACCATCCAGTGCGCGTCGGGCGTGCGGGTGACCGGCAGGTTCGAACCCCACATGATGAGGTAGCCCGCGTCCCACCAGTCCCCGGACTCGGGCACGTCGGTCTGGTCGCCGAACACCTGCGGCGAGGCCACGGGCAGGTCGGCGTACCAGTCGTAGAACGAGAGCATCGGGGCGCCGAGCAGCGCGTGGTACCGGGCGCCGGCGCCGTGCGACACCATCGACATCGCCGGGATGGGCGAGAAGCCCGCCACGCGGTCGGGTCCGTACCGGCGGATCGTGTAGACCTGCGCGGCGGCGGCGATCTCGAGCGCCTCGTCCCACGTGGCCCGGACGAGCCCGCCCTTGCCGCGGGCCCGCTTGTAGCGGCGCGCGGCCTCCGGGTCCTCGACGACGCTCGCCCACGCCTCCACCGGGTCGCCCGTGCGGGCGAGGGCGGCGCGGTAGAGCTCGAGGAGCACGCCGCGCACGTACGGGTAGCGCACCCGCGTCGGCGAGTACGTGTACCAGCTGAACGCCGCGCCGCGGGGACAGCCGCGCGGCTCGTACTCGGGGCGGTCGGGTCCGACGGACGGGTAGTCGGTCTGCTGGGACTCCCAGGTGATGATCCCGTCCTTGACGTAGACCTTCCACGAGCACGAGCCCGTGCAGTTCACGCCGTGCGTGGAGCGGACGACCTTGTCGTGGCTCCACCGGTCCCGGTAGAAGGTGTCCGCCTCCCGCCCGCCGACCTGGTGCAGCGTGCGCAGGTCGTCGGAGACCTCGCCGCGGCGCAGGTGCCGGCCGATGCGGAGGATCGCGTCGGACGCGGGCCCGTCCAGCCCGGGCCGGTCGGTTCTCGGCTCGACGGTCGTCATGGTTCCTCCTCGGACGGCGGGGCTGGTCAGCTGGGCTTGGGCGCCCCCGGGCGGGCGTACTGCACCCACGTGAGCGCGGTGCAGAGGGCGAAGTAGACGGCGCAGCCGAAGAAGAACCCGCGGGGCGCCACGGCCGACAGGGCCGCGCCGACGAGGAAGGGGCCGAACGCCGCGATCGATGAGGTGAAGCCGATCACCCCGCCGGCCTGGCGCCGGGGGAAGATCATCGGCATCTGCTTGAAGGTGCCCGCGTTGCCGATCCCGGCGAAGAAGAAGACCACGAGCATGCCGAGCAGGAACGGCCCGAACTGGCCGCGCGACGTCGGGCTGAGGAAGAACGCCGTGAACACCGTGCTCACCGTCATCCCGACGCCCGCGACGAACGTCCACACCGCGCCGCCGAACCTGTCGCACAGGGGGCCCCACAGCGCGCGCGTCGCGGAGCCGATGAGCGGGCCGAGGAACGCGAACTTCAGCGGGTCCGGGGCGTCGGCGAAGCCGCCGTACTCGTTCTTGATGATGAGCCCGAGCTGCGCGGCGAAGCCGGAGAAGGCGCCGAAGGTCATGACGTAGATCGCGGTCATGTACCACGTGTGCCGCTCGCGGAAGATGTCCAACTGCTCGCGGAAGTTGGCCTTGACCGGCACGCGTCGCAGGAAGACCGCGGCGAGCACCATGCCGAGCAGCACCCACGGCACGAGCACGAGGCCGGCGTTGTGCAGCCACATGTGGCCGCCGTCGATCTTCTCCTGCGGGGTGAGGGCGGTGACGCCGAGGAGGCCGAAGCCGACGACCCACGGCGTGAGGAACTGGATGAGGCTGACGCCGAAGTTGCCCAGGCCGGCCTGCAGGCCGAGCGCGGTGCCCGCCATCCGGCGCGGGAAGAAGTAGCTCGTCGACGGCATGAACCCGGAGAAGGCGCCGCCGCCGACGCCGGCCGCCGCGGCGAGCAGCAGCAGCACCCAGTAGGGGGTGTCGACGTTCCGGACGGCGAACGTCCAGCCGAGCATGGGCAGGAGCAGCAGGGTGGCGGAGCCGCCGACGAGCGTGCGCGTGCCGACGATGGGCGGCAGGAACATGTAGATGAGCCGCATGGCCCCGCCCGTCAGCCCGGGCACCGCGACCAGCCAGTAGAGCTGCTGGTCGGTGAGGTCGTAGCCGATGGTGGTCAGCCGCGGGGCGATCGCGCTGACGAGGTACCAGACGCAGAAGGCCAGCGTCAGGTTGTAGGTGGTGATCCACAGGGTCCGCCACGCGAACCGGCTGTCCCAGCGCTCCGGGTCCTCGGGGTCCCACTGCCGCAGGTCCACGCCGGGCCTGAAGATCGCCATGACTC
>JAAZAC010000023.1 GCA_012514545.1 Actinomycetales bacterium
CGAAGGGAGGGGTGATGACGGAGCTCTCGATCCGCGAGGTGGCCCGGCTGGCCGGCACGACGAGCCGCGCGCTGCGGCACTACGAGGCGGTCGGCGTCCTGCCGCCCAGCCGCGTCGGCCACGGCGGCATCCGCTACTACGACGACGACGCGCTCGTCCGTCTGCAGCGGGTGCTCGTGCTGCGCGCCCTCGGGATGCCGCTCGCCGACGTGCGCGCGGTGCTCGACGGCGAGCGGGACCAGGCCACCGCGCTCCGCCGACACCTCGACGCGCTGCGCACCGAGCAGCGCCGGCTGGCGCGGATGGCCGCGTCGGTCGAGCGGACGATCGACGCACTCGAGACGGGAGGGCCGATCGTGGCCGAGGAGATGTTCGACGGGTTCGAGCACACGCAGTACGAGGCGGAGGTCACCGAGCGCTGGGGGGCCGACGCCTGGGCCGCCGGCGACCGGTGGTGGCGCGGGCTGTCCGACGACGAGCGCCGCGCGTTCGGCGACGAGGCGGCGCGCCTGTCGGCCGACTGGACGGCCGCCGCCGCGTCGGGCCTCGCGCCCGACTCGGCCGAGGCGCAGGCCCTCGCCCGGCGCCACGCCGCGTGGCTCGCGGGCATCCCGGGCACGCCGAAGGCGACGTCCGGCGGTCCCGCGCGCGAGTACCTGCTGAACCTGGGCGACATGTACGTCGCCGACCCGCGGTTCGCCGCGAACTACGGCGGCGAGGAGGGCGCGCGGTTCGTCCGGGACGCGCTGCGCGTCCTCGTCGAGCGCGCGGGGTGACGTCCGCGGGCCGCCCGGGGCGCCGCGAGGCGTCCCGGGCGCCCGCCGTGCGGCGTCCCGCCGTCAGGCGTCCCGGGCGACCACCGTGTTGCTCGCCTGCGCCCGCGGGCGCAGCACCATCGAGTCCACGTTGACGTGGTGCGGGCGGGTCAGGCACCACGCGATCGCGTCGGCGACGTCGTCGGCCGTGAGCGGCTCGGTCACCCCGGCGTAGACGGCCTCGGCGCGCGCCCGGTCGCCGCGGAACCGGACCAGCGAGAACTCCTCCGTGGCGACCATGCCCGGCGCGACCTCGATCACCCGCACCGGCTCCCCCACGAGCTCGAGGCGCAGCGTCTCGGCGATGGTCCGCTCGGCGTGCTTGGCGGCCACGTAACCGCCCCCGCCCGGGTACGTCCCGTGGCCCGCCGTCGAGGTGAGGAGCACGACGTCGCCGCGCCCCGACGCGCGCAGGTGCGGCAGGAGCGCCTGCGTCACCCGCAGCGTGCCGAGGACGTTGACCTCGTACATCGCGCGCCACTCGGCGAGCGAGCCCTCGGCGACCGGGTCGAGCCCCAGCGCGCCGCCCGCGTTGTTGACGACGGCGTGCAGCGGGGCGGCCGACGCCGCCTCCGCGAGGCGCGCGACGTCGTCGTCGGAGGTGACGTCGACGACGAGCGTCTCGGCCCCCGTCTCGGCCGCGAGCGCGGCGAGGCGCTCGGCCCGCCGGGCGACCGCGAGGACCTCCCAGCCCTCGGCCCGCAGGCGGCGTACGGTCGCCGCCCCGATGCCGGACGACGCGCCCGTCACGACGGCGCGCAGCGGGGCGTGGGCGTCGGCCATGGTTGCCTCCCTCGGGCGTCCGCGGGGTCGGGGACCAGGCCCACCCTAGGCCGCGCCGGAGCCGCGCCGGAGCGGCACCGGAGCCGTCGGCGGACCGCACTAGACTCGCGCACCGTGGGTCCCGGGCCGACCGGCCCGGTGACCGGCTCCCGCCCTGAGCCGAGACCCCACGGTCGGCAGCTGGCCCGGCCTCCTCCCCGCACCGTCGTCGAAGGACGCCCATGCCCGCCGGCACCCCATCCGTGCCCCCCGCCCGGCCCCGTCGCGCCGGCCGCTCGCGCGCCGTCGCCGTCGCCGCCCTCCTGCCCGCGCTCGCCCTGGCGGCGTGCGCGACCCCCGCCGCCCCCGGCCCCGAGGCGCCGCCCGCCGACGCGCCGGCCGCCCGCGCCGCCACCCCGGACCCGTACCCCCTCACGCTCGAGAACTGCGGCGTCGAGGTCACCGTGGAGGCGCCGCCGCAGCGCGTCGTGACGATCAAGTCGAGCGCCACCGAGATGCTCCTCGCGCTGGGCCTGGCCGACCGGATCGTCGGCATCGGCTTCCCCGACGGCCCCGTCCCCGACGCGTGGGCGGAGGAGGCGGCGGACCTGCCGGTGCTGTCGGACCGGGTGCCGTCCGCGGAGGTCGTCCTCGGCGTCGAGCCCGACCTCGTCTACGCGGGCTGGGAGTCCAACCTCACCGCCGACGGCGCCGGCGACCGCGCCACGCTCGCCGAGCTCGGCGTCGCCACGTACGTCTCGCCGTCGGCGTGCCGGGACCCCGCGCACCAGCCCGACACGCTGACGTTCGAGCACGTGTGGGCGGAGATCGCCGAGGTCGCCGCGATCATGGGCGTGCCCGACGCCGCCGCCGACCTCGTCGCCGAGCAGCGGGCCGCGCTGGCCGACCTGCGCCCCGACGAGCGGGGCCTCACCGCCCTCTGGTACTCGTCCGGGACCGACATCCCCTACGTGGGCGCCGGCATCGGGGCGCCGCAGATGATCCTCGACGCCGTCGGGCTGACGAACATCGCCGGCGGTGTGGCGGACACGTGGACGTCGTTCTCGTGGGAGCAGGTCGCCGCCGACGACCCCGACGTCATCGTGCTCGTCGACGCGACCTGGAACTCGGCCGCCAAGAAGCGCGAGCTCCTCGCGACCAGCCCGGCGACGGCGAACCTCACCGCCGTCCGCGAGGAGCGCTACCTCGTCGTGCCGTTCCCGGCGACCGAGGCGGGCGTGCGCAACGTCCCCGCCGCGCTGGACCTCGCGGCGCAGCTCGCGGCCCTCGACCTGTGAGCGCAGGCGCGGACGTGGCGCGCCCCCGGCACCGGGTGCCGACGGGGCTCGCCGCCGCGCTCGCCGCCGCGGCCCTGCTCGTCTCCCTCACGCTCGCCGTGACCATCGGGCCTGCCGACCTCGCGCCGGCCGACGTGTGGCGCTCGATCGGGGACCACCTCGCGACGCTCCTCGGCGGCGGGCCGGCCGAGCCCGCGCTCGGCGCGCTGCGCGACGGGATCGTGTGGGAGCTGCGCCTGCCGCGCGTGCTCACCGCGGCGGCCGTGGGCGCCGGGCTCTCGGTCGCGGGCGCGGTCATGCAGGGGCTGACCCGCAACCCGCTCGCCGACCCCTACCTGCTCGGGCTGTCGTCGGGCGCGTCGCTCGGGGCGGTCGCGGTGCTCGTGCTGGGCGTGTCCGTGCTGCTGCCGGTGGCCGCGTTCGCCGGCGCGCTCGTCGCGCTCGTGGCCGCGCTCGCGCTCGCCGGGGCCGCGGGCGCCATCACGCCCGGCCGCACCGTGCTGGCCGGGCTCGCCGTCGCGCAGCTCGCCGCCGCCGGCACGTCCTTCGTCATCTTCTGGTCGGCGACCGGGGACTCCTACCGCGAGATCCTCTCCTGGCTCATGGGCTCGCTCGCGGGGGCCGGCTGGGGCGCCGTCGGGATCGCCGTGGGTGCGACGGCGGTCCTCGGCACGGGGCTCGCGCTCCAGGGCCGGGTGCTCGACGCGTTCGCGTTCGGCGACACCGCGGCCGCCGCGCTCGGCATCGCCGTCGGGCGCACCCGCTGGCTGCTGCTCACCGTGGTGGCCCTCCTCACCGGGGCGCTCGTCGCGGTGAGCGGCTCGATCGGGTTCGTCGGCCTGGCCCTGCCGCACGCCGTGCGCTTCGTCGTGGGCGTCGCGCACCGGCGGCTGCTCCCCCTCGCGGCCCTCGTGGGCGCGACGTTCCTCGTGTGGGCCGACACGGCCGCGCGCACGGTGTTCGAGCCGCGCGAGCTCCCGGTCGGGATCGTCACCGCGTTCCTCGGCGCGCCGGTGTTCGCGGTGCTGCTGTGGCGCCGGCGGGCGGCGGGGGCGGACGCATGAGCCTGCGGCTCGCCGACGTGCGGTGGTCCGTCGCCGGGGCCACGATCCTCGACGGCGTGACCGCCGAGGCGCCCGGGGGGCGGCTCACCGGCCTGCTCGGGCCCAACGGGGCGGGCAAGTCGACGCTGCTGCGCGTCGTCGCCGGGGTGCTGGCGCCCGACGCCGGGGCGGCGACCCTCGACGGGGCCGACCTCCTCGCCGTCCCCCGGCGCGAGCGCGCGCGCAGGGTGGCGCTCGTGGAGCAGGAGGCGACCGCCGTCGTGCCGCTGACCGTCCGCGAGGCCGTGGAGGTGGGCCGCACGCCGCACCTGTCGCGCTGGGGCGGGCTCGCCGACCGCGACCGCCGGGCGGTCGACGACGCGCTGGCGGCCGCCGGGGTCGCCGGGCTCGCGGACCGGGCGCTCGGCACGTTGTCGGGGGGCGAGCGGCAGCGCGCGCACCTCGCCCGGGCGCTCGCCCAGGAGCCGCGGCTCCTCCTGCTCGACGAGCCGACGAACCACCTCGACGTGCACGCCCGTCTCGAGCTGCTCGCGCTCCTGCGCCGGCTCACCGCCGCGGACGTCACGGTCGTCGCGGCGCTGCACGACCTCAACCTGGCGGCGGCGGCGTGCGACCACGTCGTGCTGCTCGACGCCGGCCGCGTGGTGGCGGAGGGGCCGGTCGAGGAGGTCCTCGTGCCGGCGGTCCTCGAGCCCGTCTACCGGGTGCGCTGCGACGTCCTCACGCACCCCGTGACCGGCCGGCCGGTGCTCACGTTCACCTGAGGCCGCGCGCCGCCCGGGCACCGACGCCCCCGGGCGGGCCTTGACGGCGGGTGCCACGATGGCCGCATGGCCCTGTGGATGACCGGCGACCCCGAGGCGGACGCCCTGCTCGACGCCGACCCCTTCGCGCTGCTCGTCGGCATGCTCCTGGACCAGCAGGTCCCCATGGAGACGGCGTTCGCCGGGCCCGCGAAGATCGCGGCCCGGATGGGCGGCTTCGACGTGCACCGCATCGCCGACGCCGACCCCGAGGAGTTCGCGGCGCTCTGCGCGACGCCGCCCGCCGTGCACCGCTTCCCCGGCTCGATGGCGGGCCGCATCCAGGCGCTGGCGCGCGCCGTCGTCGACGACTACGACGGCGACGTCACCCGGATCTGGCGCGACGGCGACCCCGACGGCGCGGAGGTGCTCCGCCGCCTGCGCGCGCTGCCCGGGTTCGGCGAGGCCAAGGCGAAGATCTTCCTCGCGCTGCTCGGCAAGCGGCGCGGCGTGCAGCCGCCCGGCTGGCGCGAGGCGGCCGGCGACTACGGCGACGACGTGCCGCGGTCGATCGCGGACGTCACCGACGCCGACTCGCTCGCCCGGGTGCGGGCGACCAAGAAGGCGGCCAAGGCCGCCGCCCGCGCCGGCCGCTGACCCCCCAGCACCACGCAGAGTGGAACGATCTGCTCGCAGAACGTTCCACTCGGAGCAGCTGGGCCTCAGTTCGTTCCACTCTGCGCCGGGGAGGGGAGGCGCGCGATCGCGAGGCGCGGGGCGGCGCGGCGGTCGCCGCCGGCCGCGAGGAGCACCTCGACGATCTGCTCCCCCACGAGCTCGTGCCGCTCGAGCAGCGCATCGCGGAGCGCGGCCACGAGGTGCCGGTGCTCCGACAGCAGCCACACCACCTTCTCGCGCGCCGTGTCCAGCACGTCCTCCACCCGGCGCCGCGACTCGGGGTCGGCGAGCACCGCGCGCACGAAGTCGCCCTCGGTCGCGAGGAAGGACACGAGCGACCCGGCCATCCCCGCGGCGCCCACCATCTGCGCGGCCGTCCGCGTCGCCGCGGCGAGGTCGCTCGCGGGACCGGTCGTCGTCTGGCCGAAGAAGAGCTCCTCGGCGACGAACCCGCCCATCGCGATTTCGACGAGGCTGCGCAGGTCGCCCGCCGACCGCGTGAACACCTCGTCGATGTCGTTGTGCGCGAGCAGGCCGAGCGCCTCGCCCCGCTTGACGATCGTGAGGATCTCCATCGTGCGGTTCGGCGCCACCAGCCACGTCACGACGGCGTGCCCCGCCTCGTGCGTGGCGATGAGCCGCTGCTCCGCGGGCGTGTAGTCCACGGGCTGGCCGAGACCGACCATCTCGGTGATCCGGGCCCGCTCGACGTCGTCGTGGCTCATCGCCTCGCTCCCGCGCCGCAGCGCGTTGACGAGCGCCTCGTCGAGCAGGTGCTCGATCATCACCGGCGTCCAGCCGATCGTCGCCGCGGCCACCCGGTCGCGCACCCGCGGGTCGTCCAGGTCGGGCTCGTGCGCGCGGCGGGCGAGGAAGTGGTCGACGAGCGCGCGGCGCCCGTGCACGTCCGGTGCCCCGAAGGTGAGCCGACGGTCGAACCGGCCGGGACGCAGCAGCGCCGGGTCGAGCGAGTCCGCGCGGTTGGTGGCCGCGATGAGCAGGATGGGCGCGCGCGTCGGCCGGATCTGCCGCAGCTGCCGGTCGGCGGGCAGCAGCAGGTTGAGCGCCGCGACGCACCGGTTGACGAGCCGCTCGCCGCGCGAGGGCTGGTCGAACGACTGCATCTGCACGAGGAGCTCGTTGACCACGCCGCCGGTGCCCTCGCTGATGATCGGGTGCGTCACCGCCCCGCCCGCCCCGGACCCGCTCGCGCCGTGCCCGCCGACGCCGTGCCCGACGGCGAGCCCCGCCCCCGTGCCGGCCCCTCCCCCGCCGAGAGCGCCCAGCAGCCCTCCGCGGCGCAGCGCGATCGCGTCGATCTCCTCGATGAACCCGATCGCGCCGCCCTCGGTGCGCGCCGCCTGCCTCAGTGCGGCGAAGTACGCGCGGATCTTGCGCGCCGTCGCGCCGTAGTACATCGACTGGAAGGAGGTCGCGGAGACGAAGAGGAACGGCACGCCCGCCTCGGCCGCCATCGCCTTGGCGGTGAGCGTCTTGCCGGTGCCGGGCGGGCCCTCGAACAGCAGGCCCCGGCGCGCGCGGCCGCCCGTCCGGTCGGCGAAGCGGCGGTGCATCCAGAACAGCTCGAGCGAGCGGCGCACGTCCTCCTTGACCGCGTCGATGCCGATGACGTCGTCGAGCGTGACGTCCACCTGCTCCGGCCGGTAGGTCAGGTGCGGCGACCGCCCGCTCGCCACGTGCGTGCCGACCGCGAGGACGAGCAGGGCGACGAAGAACAGGATGAGCACGACGATGAACGGGTCCACCGCGGGCATCCGCGGCACGGGCGAGCCGCCCGCGAGCGGCACGACGACGAACCAGGCCTCGACGGCGAGGACGGCCGCGGCCACCCGGTACACCCGGCGCCGGCGCAGCCGGTCCCGGTCGAGCGCGATGTCGTGGCGGTCTGACGTCAGGGACACGGCGGTCTCCCTCCACGCGGCGGTGAAGGGGCAATGATCGGGCGAACCGGACATTTCCGCCACCGGACGCCGGTGCCCGGTCAGCCGGCCGGCGGCTCCTCGCCCCGGGCCTCCGCGAGCCCGCGCCGGTAGCCCCGCTCCTCCGCCTCGGCCGAGCCCTCCCGGAACAGGTCATCGGCGGCGGGCCGGACGAGCGCCCGCGCGCCCGCGCCGTCGTCGTCGGTCACGTACCGGCCCAGCCCGCGCACGACGGCGACCGGCCGCCCGGCGACCTTGCCGCGCACGAGCTCGCTCGCCGCGGCGACCTCGTCGGCGACGGCCGTCACCGTGGCGACGAGCGGGCGGCCGTGGGCGTCCGTGCGCCCGCGCAGGTCGTCCAGCACGCGCAGGCCGGCCGCGCCGATCGCGACGTCCACGAGCCCCTCGCGCCACGGCCGCCCGGCCGTGTCCGTGACGACGACGGCGAGTCGCACCCCGAAGCGCGCGGCGAGCGCGGCCCGCAGGGCACGCGCCGAGGCGTCCGGGTCCTCGGGCAGCAGCAGGACCGTCCCGGCGGGCGTGTTGCTCGCGTCCACGCCGGCGGCGGCCATGACGAGGCCGAGCCGGTTCTCCACGATGCGCAGCGGGGGCCCGCCCGGCCGCTCCCGCCGCGCGACGACGCGCACGGTCTCCGCGGTGATCGCCGCCTCCCGGTCGGCCGCGGCGAGGACCCGCCCCTCGGCCTTCGAGACGACCTTGCTCGCCACGACGACGACGTCCCCGTCCGTGAGCCCGCCCGCCGCCTCGAGCGCGTCCCCGAGCACGCGCGCGAGGTCGTCGCCCGGGCGCACCTCGCCGACGCCGTCGGGCGCCCACGCGGTGAGCGCGGCGGGCGGCGGGTCGGGCGCGGTCACCGGTGCAGCTTCGGCAGCACGTCGCGGCCGAAGACCTCGATCCACTCGCGCTGGTTGCGGCCGACGTTGTGCAGGTAGACGCGATCGAAGCCGAGGTCCACGTACCGCTGGATGGCGGCGCGGTGCACGTCGGGGTCGGCGGAGATCACCATGCGGCCCTCGAAGTCCTCCGGCCGGACGAGCCGCGCGATCTGCTCGAAGTCGTGCGGGCTGCGGATGTCCGCCTTCGGGAACTTCATGCCGCCGTTGGGCCACTCGGTCAGCGCGTTCGCCAGCGCCTGCTCGTCGGTCTCCGCCCACGACAGGTGGAGCTGGAGCACCTTCGGCATCGTCGCGGGGTCGCGCCCGGCGTCGCGTGCCCCGGCCTCGAACCGCTCGAAGAGGCCCGCGATCTTCTCCAGAGGCGCGCCCACGGTGATGAGGCCGTCGGCGTGCCGCCCCGCCCGGCGCGCGGTGACCGGGCCGGCGGTCGCGATGAGGATCGGGGGCGCCTCGTCCGGCATCGTCCACAGCCGGGTCGACTCGAGCGTGTAGTACTGCCCGGCGTGCTTGGTGTCCTTGCCGGCCAGGGACGCCGTGAACAGCTTGCGGATGATCTCGACGGCCTCGAACATCCGGTTGATCCGCTCGGGCGCCTCCGGCCAGTACCCGCCGACGACGTGCTCGTTGAGCGCCTCGCCGGAGCCGATGCCGAGCCAGTGCCGGCCGGGGTACATCGCGGCGAGCGTCGCGGACGCCTGGGCGACCATCGCCGGGTGCCACCGGAACGTCGGGGCGGTCACGCCCGGGCCGATGTCGCCGCGCGTCCGCTCGCCGAGGGCCGCCAGGACGTTCCAGACGAACGCGGCCTGCCCCTGGGCGGGCACCCAGGGCTGGTAGTGGTCCGCCGCCATCACCCCGGAGAACCCGTGGGCCTCCGCGTGCACCGACAGCTCGACGGCCTCGGTGGGGTGGAACTGCTCGAGCATCGCGGCGTAGCCGACCGTGAGTCCCTGCGGCACGTGACCTCCTTCGCCTGTCCGAGGGGCCTGGCCCCGACGCCGACCCTACGCGCGACCGCGGGGCGCCGTCGGTCCCTCCCACCGACGACGCCCCGCGCGCGTCGCTCGCCGACGATCACTCGTACGCGATCGCCTCGAGCACGTTCATCCGGGCCGCGCGGGCGGCGGGCCAGAGCGCCGCGACGACGCCCACGACCACCGCGAGGCCGAGGAGGACCCCGAGCCCGGCCCACGGCACCGCGAGGCGGTTGAGCCCCTCGTCGGCGAAGACCCGGGTCATCGTGGCGGCGAGCCCGGCGCCCACGCCGATGCCGAGGACCGTGCCGAACACCGCGGTCAGGACCGACTCGATCGTCACGATCGACGCCATCTGCAGCCGGCCGAGCCCGACGGCGCGCAGCAGGCCGATCTCGCGCGTCCGCTCCGCGATCGACATCGCGAGGGTGTTCACGATGCCGAGCACCGCGATGACGATCGACAGCGCGAGCAGGGCGTACAGGATGACGAGCACCTGGTTGACCTGCGCCGCGACCGCGTCGCCGTACTCCTCGGCGTCCATGATCGACACCACGACGTACGGCTCGGCGAGCTCCGCGAGGCCGGCCCGCACGTCGGCGAGGTCCGCGCCCGGCGCGGCCTTGACGAACACCGAGTCGATGACGCTCGCCCCGGGGCCCGCGACCGCGTCGAAGTCGGACTCCTCGACCACGAGCGGCAGCCCGAGCACGCCGGAGTCGATGACCGCGGCCAGCCGCACGCGGGTGGTGCCCCCGATGCCCTCGACCGTCAGCTCGTCGCCGACCGCCCAGCCGCGCTCCTCGGCGTCGCTCGCCTGCGCCACCGCCTGGCCGGGGGCCAGGTCCGTGGCGTCGCCGGCGTCGACCGGCACCTCGAGCACCTCGGTGAAGAAGCCCTCCGGCACGCCGATGAGGGCCAGGTCCTCGCCGTCGACCCGGGTCGCCTGCGCGATCCGCAGGGCGTGCACCTCGGCGACGCCGTCCACCTGGGGAAGGTCCTCGACGAGCGCCGCGGGCACGTCCCAGGTGGCCGACTGGAGGATGAGGTCCGTCCGCGCCTGGTTGTCGACGACGTCGCGCACCGAGGCCTGGGCGGACGCGGCGAGCACCGACGCCGCGCCGACGAGGGCCATGCCGACCATGAGCGCGCCGGCCGTCGTCGCGGTCCGCTTCGGGTGCCGCGTGACGTTCCCGCGGGCGAGCGCGCCGAGCGGGCGGACGCCGGCCACGACCGGCGCGGCGAGCCCGCCGAGGACCGGCGGCACGATCGCCGGCGCGAGGGCCAGCACGCCCACGAGGATCGCGGCCGCGCCGGCGCCGAGGAGGGCGCCGCGGTTCTCCGTGACCACGCCCGTCGTCGCGACGACGACGGCGAGCAGCCCGCCGGCGAGCAGCACGGCACCGACGCCGGTGCGGACGCGCGAGGCGCGGTCGTGCGTCGCGACCTCGTCGCGCATCGCCTCGACCGGGGCCGTCAGCGCGGCCCGGCGGGCGGGCACGAGCGCGGCCACGAGGCTGACGACGGTGCCGACGAGCACCGAGACGGCCACCGTGAAGGTGTCGATCGGGACGTCGCCCGCCAGCTCCATGCCCATGCCGGCGAAGACGCCGCGGAGCAGCTCGACGAGGCCGACCCCCGCGCCGACGCCGAGGAGCGAGCCGAGCACGCCCACGACGCCGGCCTGCGCGAGCACCGACGCGAACACCTGCGTCGGCGAGGCGCCGACCGCCCGCAGCATCGCGAACTCGCGCTGCCGCTGCCGGACGACCATCGAGAACGTGTTGCCGATGATGAACGTGCCGACGAAGAGCGCGATCCCCGCGAACACCAGCAGGAACGTCGAGACGAACCCGAGCGCGGACTGCCACTGCTCGGCCATCTCGGCCCGCATCTCGTCGCCCGTGAGCACGCGCACGTCGGCGGCGGCCGGGCCGTCGGCGAGGGCCGTCTCGACCGCGTCGGCGAGCGCGCGCTCGGAGACGCCGTCCTCCGCGTAGACGGCCACGCCGGTCGTCAGGCCGTCCGGCGCGTAGGCCGCGAGGGCCGTGTCCCAGTCGAGGCCGACCATGATCGCGCCGGCCATCGGGGCGGCGAACCCGAGCTCGCCGACCACCTCGACCGTGCGGACCTCGCCCGCGAGCACGACCTTCGTCGTGTCGCCGACGGCGAGTCCGGCCCGCTCGAGGGCGGCGGACTCGAGGGCGACCTCGTCGGGGCCGCTCGGCGCCCGGCCGTCCGCGACCCACAGGGCGCGCTCGTCGGGGTGCAGGCCGAGGCCGAAGCTGGGCGCCCCGTTGTTGAGGACGGCGGTGCCGTCCGCGCCCACGAGCACGATCGCGCCCTGGACGCCCGGCACCGCTGCCGCGACGCCGTCCGCCGCGGCGATCGTCTCGGCGGTCTCCAGCGGGAAGCGGGCCTGCTGGCCGCCCATCGGCGTCCCTCCGCCGGCGAGCTCGGCACCCTCGACGTAGACGTCGGCGTCCGTGCCGGCCTCGACGATGCTGTCGAAGGTGTCGGCCATCATCTCGCGCAGCGAGAAGGTCCCCGCGACGAAGGCGACGCCCAGGAGCACCGCGAGGATCGACAGGAGGAAGCGCCCCAGGTGGCTGCGGATCCCCCGCAGGGCGACGCGGCTCATCTCAGCCCTCCGGCGACGCCGCCGACGAGCGCCGGGGCGGCGCCCGCGAGGGCGGGCTCGGGCGCGCGGCGGCCGGCGCCGATCTCCCGGAGCGCGTCGAGGACGCTCTCCGGCGTCGGGTCGACGATCTCGCCGACGAGCCGGCCGTCCGCGAGGAAGAGGACCCGGTGGGCGTAGGACGCCGCCGTCGGGTCGTGGGTCACCATGACGACCGCCTGGCCCAGCACGTCCACGGAGTGCCGCAGGAACCCGAGCACCTCGCTCGACGAGCGCGAGTCGAGGTTCCCGGTCGGCTCGTCGGCGAAGACGACCGCCGGCCGGGAGACGAGCGCCCGGGCGCACGCGACGCGCTGCTGCTGGCCGCCGGAGAGCTCGCCCGGGCGGTGGTCGAGCCGGTCGCGCAGCCCGACGGCGTCGACGACCGTGTCGAACCAGTCGCGGTCGACGGGGCGGCGCGCGATGTCGAGGGGCAGCGTGATGTTCTCCTCGGCCGTCAGCGTGGGGATGAGGTTGAAAGCCTGGAAGACGAAGCCGAGGCGCTCGCGGCGCAGCCGGGTCAGGCCCCGCTGGCCGAGCCGCGCGACGTCCTCGCCGTCGACGACGACGGTGCCGCTCGTCACGGTGTCGAGCCCGGCCATGCAGTGCATGAGGGTCGACTTGCCGGAGCCGGAGGGGCCCATGATCGCGGTCAGCTCGCCGTTGGCGAAGTCGACGTCGACGCCGTCGAGGGCGCGGACGGCCGTCTCGCCGGAGCCGTAGACCTTCACGAGGCCACGCGCGGACGCGATGGCCCCCTCGCCTCGGGGGTACACGGTCACAGGGCGCACGGGAGTTCCCTTCGTCGCACAGGGGGTGGTCGGTCGACGTCGTCGTCGGTGATGGTTCGATCATGGAGCGACGCGGCCGCCACCGGATCAGGGAGCGCCCCGGAGCGCCCCCTGAACGTGCGCCCCGGGGGGTCAGGGTGAGCCCCAGGGGTGCCCTCAGGGGACGAGGACGACGGTCCCCCGCTTGCGCCCCGTCTCGACGTACGCGTGGGCGGCGGGCGCCTCGTCGAACCGGAAGGTCCGGTCGAGCACCGGCCGCAGGCGCCCGCGCGCGGCGAGGTCGAGGAGCTCGGCGAGGTCGGCCGCCTTCCGCTCCGGCGCCCGCAGCCCGGTGAACGCGATCCGCGCGCGCCGGCGGCGCCCCGGCACCCGGCCGGCGAGGGTGTGCCAGGCGAGCGCGGCCGTCGGCGCGGTGCCGAGGTAGGTTCCCTGCGGCCGCAGCGCGCGCCGCACGCGGCGGAACGACGTCGTCCCCACGGCGTCGAAGAACACGTCGAAGGCCTCGCGACGCGCGGCGACGTCCTCGACCGCGTAGTCGACCACCTCGTCGGCGCCGAGCTCGCGCGCGAGCCCCGCGTTGCGGGCGCTGCACACGGCGGTCACGTGGGCGCCCGCGGCGGCCGCGAGCTGGACGCCGGCGGACCCGACGGCTCCCGAGGCGCCGTTGACGCAGACGCGGTGCCCCGCCCGGACGCGCCCGGCGTCCCGCAGGAACGGCAGGGCGGTGAGGCCGCCCTCGGCCAGGGCGACGGCGTCGGGCGCGGAGAGGTCGTCGGGGATCCGGACCACCCCGCCCGCCGGGACCCGCGCGTACTCGGCGGCGCCCCCCATCGTGGCGCCCGTCGCGCCGACCACGCGGTCCCCCGGGCGCAGGCCGGCGACCCCGGGACCGAGCGCGACGACGACGCCGGCGAGCTCCGAGCCCCCGACCGGTTGGCGCGGCCGCCGCAGCCCGGCGGCCAGCCGGGCCACCGCCGGGTCGGCGGCGCGCATGTGGGCCTCGGCGCGCGAGACCGCGACGGCCTCGACGCGGACGAGCGCCTCCCCCGCCCGCGGCTCGGGGACGGGCAGGGTCTCGACCCGGAGCACCTCGGGCGGGCCGTACCGGCGCGCGGTGACGGCGCGCATGCGCTCCGGGGCCGTCCCGGACGGCGACGGCGGTGCGATGGCGGGCGTGGGGGCGGGGGTGGGGTGCTCGGCGGTCATGGCCGCTCCTCGTCGGGGTAGGCGAACACGTCCTCGAGGGGCACCCCGAGCGCGCGCGCGATCTGGAAGGCCATCTCGAGGGACGGGGAGTACCGGCCCTGCTCGATGGCGATGACGGTCTGCCGCGTCACGCCGATGCGCTCGGCGAGCTCGGCCTGCGTGAGGTCGAGGCGGGCACGGTGCACGCGGATCGAGTTCGTGACCCGGGTGGGACGGCCCATCACAGCCCCCGCCGGTAGGCGACGAGCCGCACGACGCTCGAGACGACCACCTGCACGACGAACGCGGCGTAGATCGCGTTGGCGATCCAGAAGTGGGGCGCGGCGACGAGCGCCAGCACGAGCACGCCGGCCACGAGGACCGACAGGACGAGGCCGCCCACGTAGTCGCCCAGGCGCGCGACCTCGCGGTCGCGCACGTCGACGCGGTAGCTCTCGCTCGGCCGGACGATCTCGAACAGGACCCGGCCGACGACGTTCGCCGCGATCGAGATCCCGACGGCCCACAGCAGCGGGGCGACGTACGCGACCTCGGCGAGCGGGCCGCCGTCGGCGCGCCGCAGGACGACGACGACGTACCCCAGCCACACGGCCACGCTGGTGACGAGGTACGCCCAGGTGCCCTTCTCCTCGTACGACACGCCGCCCTCCTGGGATGTCAGGAACTTTGACATCGCCAGTGTCAAGGACAGCAGACATCATGTCAAGAGTTCTTGACATGGCGGCCCATGAGGACCGACGGCGGGCTACCCGCGGGGGCGGCCGGCGGGCGCGGGCGCCCGGCGCGTCAGACGACGGCGCCGTCCCAGCGGTCGCCGGCGCGCGGCCGCACGGGCTTCTTCTCCGGCGGGGCCGGGGGCGCGGGCGGCCAGCGGCGCTGCAGCAGGATCGTGGCCGGGACGGCGACCGTGACCGTGCCGATCGTGCCGACGACGATGCCGAGCACGAGGGCGAGCGCGAAGTCGCCGAGCGAGCTGCCGCCGAGGAACAGCAGCGCGAGGAGCACGAACAGCGTGCTCGCGCCCGTGTTCACGGTCCGCGGCAGCGTCTGCAGCACCGCCTCACCGGCGAGCCGGTGGAAGGGCTCGTCGTACCGGGTGCGCCAGGCCTCCCGCACCCGGTCGAACACGACGACGGAGTCGTTGACGGAGTACCCGATGATCGTCAGGAGGGCGGCGAGAAAGACCCCGTCGAGGGTCTTCTCGAGCCAGGCGAACACCCCGAGGACCACGAGCACGTTCGTGGCGAGCGACGCGACCGCCCCGGTGCTGAACGTCCACCGGAACCGGAACGCGAGGTAGGCGAGCTGCGCCGCGAGCGCCACGGCGAGCGCGATGAGCGCGTTGCGCTGGAGCTCCTCCCCGAGGCTGGGCCCGATGAGCTCGTCGCTGACCACCGAGGCGCCGCCGGCCGCGTCCGCGAGCGCCGCACGGATCGCCTCGACCTCCGCGTCGTCGATCGGCTCGGTGCGCACCGCGATGTCGGCGTCGCCGGCCTGCTGCACGACGGCGCCCGGGAACCCCGCGGACGCGACGGCCTCCCGCGCGTCGTCGGCGCTGATGGACTGCTCCGTCGCGAGCTCGAGACTGCGGCCGCCGGTGAACTCCACGCCCAGCTGGACCCCGCGGACCACCAGCCCGGCCGCGGCCACCGCCACCAGCGTGAGGGAGACCGCGAGCCATCGGCCCGCGCGCTGCAGGACGTCCGGGTTCCAGTCGGTCACCCTGCGCCGGAAGGCGCCCAGCGTGTCCAGCCCGCTCACCCGCGGGTGCCGCGCGAGGAACCCCGAGGACGCGACCGCCTGCGCGAGGACGCGCGTGATGACCAGCGCGGAGAAGAACGACACCATCACGCCGACGCTCAGCGTCACGCCGAAGCCGCGGACGGGCCCCGAGGCGAGGAAGAACAGCAGGCCGGCGGAGATGAGGGTGGTGACGTTCGAGTCGGCGATCGCCGAGAAGGCGCGCCGGAAGCCCTCGACGACGGCGCGCAGCAGCGGCCGCCGGGCGAGGATGCGCTCCTCGCGGGCGCGCTCGTAGACGAGGACGTTCGCGTCGACGGCCATGCCGACGGACAGCACGAAGCCCGCGAGGCCGGGCAGCGTGATCGTCGCCCCCATCGTCACGAGGGCCGCGTAGGAGATGAGGGCGTAGCAGAGCAGGGCGACGATCGCGAGCAGGCCCATGAGCCGGTAGATCGCGACGATGAACACGGCCGTCACCGCGACGCCCACGAGGATCGCGCTGATGCTGGCGTCGATCGCCGCCGCCCCCAGGCTCGGGCCGACGGTCCGCTGCTCGATCACCTCGACCGGCACGGGGAGCGCGCCGCCCTGGATGAGCGCCGAGAGCTCGAGGGCCTCCTCGCGGCTGAACCGGCCGGTGATCGAGGTGGAGGAGCCGAGGATGCCGACCTCGCACGGCACGTCGACGTTCACCTGCGGCGAGGAGATGACCTCGCCGTCGAGCACGATCGCGATCCGCCGCCGCGCGTCGCCCATCGGCATGCACGCCGCGGCGCCCGTGAGCTCCTCCCACCTCGCCTGCCCCTCGCCCCGGAACTCGACCGTCACGAACCAGGCGATCCCGGTCTGCGGGTCGGTCTCGGCGCGCGCGCCCGAGACCGACTCCCCGGTGAGCGCCGCGGGCGCGAGCTGCAGCGGCACCCCGGTCTCGTCGCGGAGCACGAGCGGGCGCGAGGTGTCGACGGGCTCGCCGGGCGCCCGCTCCGGGGCCTCGGTCGCGACCCCCTCGACGGCGTGGAAGGTGAGCTGGGCGGTGCGGCCGATCGCCTCGACCGCCTCGCGCGGGTCCTGCAGCCCGGGCAGCTCGACGACGATGCGCCGCTCCCCCGAGCGCACGACGGTCGGCTCGGCGACGCCGAGCGCGTCGATGCGGCGGCGCAGCACCTCGAGGGCCCGGTCCGTCGCGGCCGCGTCCGCGCGGGTGGTCGGCGAGTCCCGCGTCTCGAGCACCACCTGCGTGCCGCCGCGCAGGTCGAGCCCGAGGGTGGGGCTCGACGTGAGGACCGCGATCGTCGCGCCGACGAGCACCAGCAGGGAGAGGACGGCGCGCACCAGGAGGGGGCGCCGCGGGGCGGTCGGCTCCTCGGCGGCGGGCGGGCGCGACATACGGCTCCTTCGGCGGTCGGCGGCGAGCGGCAGCCTAGCCGGGCCGTCGGGCGCGGGTGCAGGACGGCGGCCCGCCCGCGGCGCGGAGTCCCGTGCCGGAGCGGGTGGCGGCTTCTGGAACAATCGGGCCCCATGAGCGACCTGCCCCCGACGCCGACCCCGCCCCCCGCGACGCCCACGTCGCCGGCCGTAGCGGCGGACTCGGCGGTAGCCGGCGGCGCCCGTGTCCCCGAGAAGGTCAGCCTCGACGGCCTCGAGGACAAGTGGGACGCCGTCTGGCGGGAGCAGGGCACGTACGCGTTCGACCGGACGCGCCCGCGCGAGGAGATCTTCTCCATCGACACCCCGCCGCCGACGGTGTCCGGGTCCCTGCACGTCGGCCACGTGTTCAGTTACACGCACACGGACGTCCTCGCCCGGTACCAGCGCATGCGCGGCCGCGAGGTCTTCTACCCGATGGGCTGGGACGACAACGGCCTGCCCACCGAGCGCCGCGTCCAGAACTACTACGGCGTGCGCTGCGACCCGTCGCTGCCCTACGACCCGGACTTCACCCCGCCGCACGAGGGCACCGACGGCAAGAACGTCAAGGCCGCCGACCAGGTGCCCGTCTCGCGCCGCAACTTCGTCGAGCTGTGCGAGCGCCTGACCGTCGAGGACGAGCGGCAGTTCGAGGCGCTGTGGCGCCACCTCGGCCTGTCGGTCGACTGGTCGCACACGTACCAGACGATCGACGAGAACGCGCGCGCCGTCGCGCAGACGGCGTTCCTGCGCAACCTCGCCCGCGGCGAGGCGTACCAGGCCGAGGCGCCGGGCCTGTGGGACGTCACGTTCCAGACCGCGGTCGCGCAGGCCGAGCTCGAGGCGCGCGAGTACCCGGGCCACTTCCACCGGGTCGCGTTCCACCGGGTCGAGGCGGACGGCAGCACGGGCGCCCCGATCTTCATCGAGACGACCCGGCCCGAGCTCATCCCCGCCGTCGTCGCCCTCGTCGCCCATCCCGACGACGAGCGCTACCAGCACCTGTTCGGCACGACGGCGCGCTCGCCGGTCTTCGACATCGACATCCCCGTGCTCCCCCACCCGGCCGCGGAGCCCGACAAGGGCGCGGGCATCGCGATGTGCTGCACCTTCGGCGACCTCACCGACGTGCAGTGGTGGCGCGAGCTGCAGCTGCCCACCCGGTCCGTCGTGACCAAGGACGGCCGCCTCGCGCGCGAGACGCCCGACTGGATCACCACGGAGCGCGGGCGGGCCGCGTACGCCGAGCTCGCCGGCCGCACGACGACGGGGGCGCGCGCCGTCGTCGTCGAGCAGCTGCGCGCGAGCGGCGAGCTCGAGGGCGAGCCCACGCCCACCCTGCGCATGACGAACTTCTACGAGAAGGGCGAGAAGCCCCTCGAGATCGTCACGTCGCGGCAGTGGTACATCCGCAACGGCGGGCGCGACGCCGACCTGCGCGAGGCGCTCCTCGCGCGCGGCCGCGAGCTCGCGTTCCACCCGGACTTCATGCGGGTGCGCTACGAGAACTGGGTGGGCGGCCTCAACGGCGACTGGCTCATCTCGCGCCAGCGCTTCTTCGGCGTCGCGATCCCGCTGTGGTACCCGGTCCGCGAGGACGGCACCGTCGACCACGACCACCCGATCGTCCCGGACGAGTCCGCGCTGCCGGTCGACCCGAGCAGCGACGTCCCGCCGGGGTACACCGAGGCCCAGCGCGGCGTGCCGGGCGGGTTCGTCGGCGACCCCGACGTCATGGACACGTGGGCGACGAGCTCGCTGACCCCGCAGGTCGCGGGCGGCTGGCTGCGCGACCCGGACCTGTTCGCGCGCGTCTTCCCCATGGACGTCCGCCCGCAGGGCCAGGACATCATCCGCACCTGGCTGTTCTCGACGGTCGTCCGCTCGCACCTCGAGCACGGATCGCTGCCGTGGAAGCACGCGGCGATCAGCGGCTGGATCCTCGACCCCGACCGCAAGAAGATGAGCAAGTCCAAGGGCAACGTCGTCACGCCCATGGGCCTGCTGCAGGAGCACGGCTCGGACGCGGTGCGGTACTGGGCGGCCTCGGCCCGCCTGGGCACGGACGCGGCGTTCGAGATCGGCCAGATGAAGATCGGCCGGCGCCTGGCGATCAAGGTGCTCAACGCGAGCAAGTTCGTGCTCGGCATCACCGGCGGCGCCCCCGCCGACCCGGCCGCGGTCACCCGGCCCGTGGACCGGGCGATGCTCGCCGCGCTGGCCGACGTCGTCGACGCCGCCACCCAGGCGTTCGAGGCGTACGACCACACGCGTGCGCTCGAGGTCACGGAGACGTTCTTCTGGACGTTCTGCGACGACTACCTCGAGCTCGTCAAGGACCGCGCGTACGGCGGGGAGCACTGGGACGCCGCGGGCACCGCGTCCGCGCGGGCCGCGCTCGGGCTCGCGCTCGACGTCGTGCTGCGGCTGCTCGCGCCCGTCCTGCCCTTCGCGACCGAGGAGGTCTGGTCGTGGTGGCGCGAGGGCTCCGTGCACCGCGCCCCGTGGCCGACCGCCGCGCCGCTGCGCGAGGCGTCCGACGGCGTCGGGCCGGCGGGCCTGGCCGCCGCCGGGCGCGCGCTCGCGGCGCTGCGCAAGGTGAAGTCCGAGGCGAAGGTCTCCATGCGGACCGGGATCGTCCGGGCCGAGCTCGGCGTGCCCGCCGCGGACCTGCCGCTCGTCGAGGCGGCCGCCGACGACGTCCGCGCGGCCGGCCGCGTCGGCGACCTGGCGCTCGGGGCGGCGGACGAGGCGGAGTCCCCGGACGGCGTCGTCGTCGTGCGCGCCGCGGAGCTGGCGCCCACGGCCTGAGGCCGATCGTCCGTCCGGCCGGCGGGCCGACCCTGCCCGCCGGCGGCTCGGCCCTGCCGGCCGGCGGGCCGCCCCTGCCCGCCGGCGGACGTCCGGGCGCCCGCGCGGCGCTCCGCCGGAGCGGAAGGTCTCGACTGGGGCACGGTGACGCCGTTCGGCTCCACGCACGGGCGGCGGTGCGGCAGGATTGCCCCTCTCCCGGGACGTTGTTCCTGGGCCGGACGCACCGATGTATAACTATGATGCGCGATGCATAGCGATACGAGATCCGCTCGGAAGGACCCCCATGCGCACACTGACCCGGCTCTCGGTCCCCGTGGCCGCGGCCGCCCTCCTGCTCGCGGGCTGCTCGTCCACGGCCGGCGACGGCCCGACGACGGATCCCGGCGGCGAGGAGACCACCGGCACCGAGACGCCCGCCGCCGTCGACCTCCTCACGGAGGGCGTGCTCACCGTCTGCACGAACCCGCCCTACGAGCCCTTCGAGTACGAGGAGGGCGGCGAGATCGTCGGCCTCGACATCGACATCGTCCGCGAGATCGCGAACGACCTCGGCGCCGACCTCGAGGTCGTCGTCACCGGCTTCGACGGCATCCAGTCCGGCGCCGCGCTCGAGGCCCGGCAGTGCGACATCGTCGCCTCGGGCATCACGATCACCGAGGAGCGGGCGCTGAACATGGACTTCACCGACCCGTACTTCGACGCGACCCAGGCGCTCCTCGTGCCCGCGGGCTCCGGCCTCGACTCGCTCGACGCCATCCGCGACCTCGAGGTCGGCGTCCAGCAGGCCACCACGGGCCTCGACTGGGCCGTCGAGCAGGGCCTCGACACGATCGAGTTCGAGGACCTCGGCCTGCAGATCGAGGCGCTGCGCAACGGCAGCGTCGACGCGGTCATCAACGACTACCTCGTGCTCCTGCCGTTCGAGGGCGACCAGTTCGAGGTGACGACCCAGTTCGACACCGGCGAGCAGTACGGCTTCGGCGTCCGCAAGGGCAACGAGGCGCTGCTGACCGCGGCGAACGCGACGCTCGCGCGGATCGCCGCCGACGGCACGTACGACACGCTCTACGAGCAGTACATCGGGAAGGCCCCGACCGACTGATGGCCGCGACCACGTCCGCGGACCGTCCCGCCGCGCTGGCGGGACGGTCCCGGATGAGCCCCCGACGCCGGGCCGAGCTCTCCCGGCGGGCGCAGTACGCCGTGCTGCTGGTCCTCGTGGTGCTCGCCGCGGTCACCGTGGACTGGGCCCGGCTCGGCGAGTCGTTCTTCAACATCGACACGGTGCGCGCCCTCGCCCCACGCCTGCCGGGCGCCGCGCTCAACACGGTCGTCTACACGGCGGCGTCGTTCGCGCTCGGCCTGGCCCTCGGCCTCGTCCTCGCGCTCATGAAGCTCTCCCCCGTGCGCGTGTGGCGGGTCCTGGCGACCGGGTACATCGAGTTCTTCCGCGGCATCCCGGCGCTGCTCGTCGTCCTCGCGTTCGGCTACGCCGTGCCGGCGGCCTTCCAGGTGCGCTTCGACTCCGTCGTCCTGCAGATCGCCCTCGCCCTGGGCATGGTCTCGGGCGCGTACATCGCCGAGACGCTCCGCGCGGGGATGGAGGCGGTGCCCAAGGGGCAGATCGAGGCCGCGCGCTCGCTCGGCATGTCCTCGACGCGGACGCTCGTCCACGTCACCATCCCCCAGGCGTTCCGCATCGTCCTGCCCCCGCTGACGAACGAGGCCGTGCTGCTCGTCAAGGACACGTCCCTGGTGTTCGCGCTCGGCCTGGCCGTCAGCGACTTCGAGCTGACCAAGCTGGGCCGCGACGCGCTCAGCCGGGCCGGCGGCGGGCTCACCCCGATCGTGCTCATCGGCCTGGTCTACCTGCTCATCACGATCCCGCTCAGCAGCGTCACGCGCTGGCTCGAGCGCACGACCGGCTACAAGGGACACGTATGACCGCCCCCGCCACCGCGACGCCGGGCGCCGGCCCGGTCGTGCGGATCTCCGGCCTGCACAAGTCGTTCGGCGACCGCGAGGTCCTCAAGGGCATCGACCTCGAGGTCGCGCAGGGCGAGGTCGTCTGCATCATCGGCGCCTCCGGCTCGGGCAAGTCGACGCTGCTGCGCTGCGTCAACCTCCTCGAGCAGCCGACCGCGGGCACCGTCGAGGTGCTCGGCGTCGAGGTGACCCACCCCGACGTCGACATCGACCGCGTGCGCGCCCGCGTCGGCATGGTGTTCCAGCAGTTCAACCTCTTCCCGCACCGCACGGTCCTCGACAACTGCACGCTCGCCCAGCGCACGGTCCTCCGCCGCCGCAGGGCCGAGGCCGAGGCGGTCGCCCGCAAGAACCTCGCCCACGTGGGCCTCGCCGACCGCGCCGGCTCGCTGCCCTCGCAGCTGTCCGGCGGTCAGCAGCAGCGCGTCGCGATCGCGCGGGCGCTGTCCATGGACCCGGCGCTCCTGCTGTTCGACGAGCCGACGTCGGCGCTCGACCCGGAGCTCGTCGGCGAGGTGCTCACCGTGATGCGCCAACTCGCGGACGAGGGCATGACGATGCTCGTCGTCACGCACGAGATGGCCTTCGCGCGCGAGGTCGCCGACCGGGTGATCTTCCTCGACGCCGGCGTGATCCTCGAGGAGGGGCCGCCGGACCGCGTCATCGGCAACCCGCGCGAGGAGCGCACGCGCGCGTTCCTGCGCCGCGTGCTCGACCCCACGCACGTCGAGGCCGTCACCGACGCCGACCCGGGCGCGGCGGGCGCCGTCGCGGGCGGGGAGGCCGTCCCGGGGAGCCGCCCGCTCGACTAGTGTCGAGTCGGCCCCGTCCGCCGCCGACGACGATGGAGACGCCGTGCGCGAAGCATCCGCTCCCAGCCTCATCACCGACGACCCCCCGCACACGATCCCGCAGCTCCTCGCGTGGCGCGTCGAGGAGGACCCGAACGCCACCTACGTCGAGCGGAAGGGCACGCTCGGGGCGACGTGGACGCCGATGAGCGTCCAGGCGTTCGCCGACGAGGCCACCGCCGTCGCCAAGGGCCTCGTGGCGCTCGGCATCGAGCCCGGCGACCGCGTCTCGATCATGAGCCGCACCCGCTACGAGTGGACCCTCCTCGACGTCGCCACCTGGCTGGCCGGCGCGATCCCCGTGCCGGTCTACGAGACGTCCTCGTCGGACCAGGTGGAGTGGATCCTGTCCGACGCGGGTGTGCGGCTCGCCGTCGTCGAGACGACGGCGCACGCGACCCTCACGGAGTCGGTCCGGGAACGCCTGCCCGACCTGGGCAAGGTCCTCACGATCGACGAGGGCGCGATCAGCCGCCTCATCGCGGAGGGCGCCGGCGTGGCCGACGCGGAGATCGAGCGCCGCAGCGCCCTCGCCACCGCCGACGACGTGGCGACGATCATCTACACGTCCGGCACGACGGGCCGCCCCAAGGGCGCCGAGCTCACGCACCGGAACTTCATCTCGCTCACCCGCGAGGGCAGCATCGGGCTGTACGAGGTCTGCGCGGCGCCCGGCTCGCGGACCCTGCTGTTCATGCCGCTCGCGCACGTGTTCGCGCGGTTCATCGAGGTGCTGTGCCTCGCGTCGCGCGCGGTGCTCGGCCACACCCCGGACACCAAGAACCTCGTCGCCGACCTCGGCACGTTCCGGCCGACGTTCATCCTGTCCGTGCCCCGCGTGTTCGAGAAGGTCTACAACTCGGCCGAGCAGAAGGCGGGCGGCGGCACCAAGCTCAAGCTCTTCCGCTGGGCGGCCAAGACCTCGATCGTCTACTCCCGCGCGCTCGACACCCCCGAGGGCCCGAGCGCCGCGCTCAAGGCGCAGCACGCGCTGGCCGACCGGCTCGTCCTGCACAAGCTGCGCCACGCGCTCGGCGGGCAGGCGAAGTACGCGGTGTCGGGCGGCGCGCCGCTCGGCGAGCGCCTCGGGCACTTCTACCGCGGCGTCGGGCTGCACGTGCTCGAGGGCTACGGCCTGACGGAGACGACCGCCCCGACGGCGGTCAACCCGCCCGGCAAGATCAAGATCGGGACCGTGGGCCCGCCCTTCCCGGGCGCGTCGCTGCGGATCGCCGACGACGGCGAGATCCAGGTCAAGGGCGCCCACGTGTTCCGCGGGTACCACAACAACCCGCAGGCCACGGCGGACGCCTTCGACGACGGCTGGTTCCGCACCGGCGACCTCGGCAGCCTCGACGAGGACGGCTACCTGCGGATCACCGGCCGCAAGAAGGAGATCATCGTCACCGCCGGCGGCAAGAACGTCGCCCCCGCCGTGCTCGAGGACCGGCTGCGCGGCCACCCGCTCGTCTCGCAGGTCGTCGTCGTCGGCGACGGCCGCCCGTACATCGGCGCGCTCGTCACGCTCGACGCCGAGATGCTGCCCGGCTGGCTGGCCGGGCACGGGCTGCCCGAGATGGACGTCGTCGCGGCCTCGAAGAGCCACGCGGTGCTCGCCGCCCTCGAGCGGGCGGTGGCGCGCGCGAACGAGGCCGTCTCGCGGGCGGAGTCGATCCGGAAGATCCGCGTGCTCACGACCGACTTCACCGTCGAGAACGACTACCTCACGCCGTCGCTCAAGGTGAAGCGGGAGCTCGTGCTGCGCGACTTCGCGGACGAGATCGAGGCGCTCTACAACGGCTGACGGGGCTCAGCGGCCGCCGGCGCCGTGGTGGCGCCCCCGGCGCGTCCTGTCGTCGGCGTAGCTCGGCGCGGTCTCGCGCGGCGTCGCCGCGTCGCTCCACCGCAGGATCGCCCCGACGCCGTCGACGAGGTCCACGCTGCCCTCCTCGGCGAACGTGAAGCCGCCGTCCTGCGCGACGAGCGCCCGGAGCACCGCGACGTCCGCGCGCACCTCGCGGACGCGGTCCGCCGGGACGCCGAGGGCCTCGACGTCCCCGCGCCGGCGGCCCAGGTGCAGCGGGTCCGGCCCCACCCAGAGCCGCCGCTCGTTGAGCCGTGCCACCGACGCGCCCGCCGCCGTCCGCACGACGACGAGCTCGCTCACCTGGCCCTTGCGCAGCACCTCGACGACGTCGTCCAGCGACGTCACCGCCCCGTCCCCGCGGCCGAGGCCCTCGCGGAGCCGGTCGACGACCTGCGCGCGCCGGCGTGCGCGGTGCGCCTCGAGCACCCGCCGCACGTGCGCCGCGAACGCGTCCTCCTTGACGCCGCCCGCGCGCGAGCCGCCCGGCACCTCGACGACGAGCTCCGCCGCCGTCCGCCCCATGGCGGCGCGCACCAGCGGGACCGCGCGCACGTCCCCGGTGAGCAGCACCAGCTCGGGCCGCTGCTCCGCGACGAGGCGGTCGAGCTCGGCAGCGACGGCCTCGGCGTTGCGCTCCCACGAGTCCTCGGCGCGCGTCTGGAAGCGCCGGTGCGACCAGCCGCCCCCGCCGACCTTGTGCAGCACGTCGTGCCCGCCCTCGACGTGCCCCCGGGGCACGGCCGGCCCCGAGCCGCCCGGCCACGTCACGTCCGCACCCTGGCGGTCCACCTCGACGAGGACGTAGCGCACCGCCTCGTCCATGGCCGCCACGGCGGGCACGAGCGACGGGGTGCCGTCGTGGAACGCCTCGTCGCGGGCCGGCGGGTCGGCCAGCACGTGGTCCAGCAGCACCCGGCTGCCCGCCGCCACGACGTAGCGTCCGTGCGGGCCGGGCACGTGGGTCGGGCGGAGCACCGCCTCCTCGATCGCCGCGAGCGTCTCGGGCGGCGCCCCCGCGTGCTCGAGGACGCGCCGCAGGCCGTGCCAGCGGCTCTTCACGTCGCGCTCGCCCGTCGACTCGTCGCCGCGCGTGGCGTCGAGGCAGACGGTCGTCAAGGGGCCGTCGTGGTGGAGCAGGGGCTTGAGGGAGTCGAGCTTCATCGCGCACCTTCGCATCGTCCGAAAGCGGCCGACGGCGGCCGTCACCTGTCCCCTTCCACCCTGGGCCAGGTGCGGGGCGGACGCCACCCCTGAAGTGGGTGAGGGTCAGGCGGACTTCTCGCGCGGGGTGCGCTTCGGAGGGGCGACCTCGCGCGGGACGATCGTCGGGTTGACGTTCTCCAGCACGGCCTCGCGGGTGATGACGACCCGGGCGACGTCGTCGCGGCTCGGCACGTCGAACATCACCTGCTGGAGGACCTCCTCGAGGATCGCCCGCAGGCCGCGCGCGCCGGTGCCGCGCAGGAGCGCCTGGTCGGCGACCGCCTCGACGGCGTCGGGGGTGAACTCGAGCTCGACCCCGTCGATCTCGAACATGCGCTGGTACTGCTTGACGAGCGCGTTGCGCGGCTCGGTGAGGATCCGCACGAGCGCCGTCCGGTCGAGCGGCGACACCGTCGTGATGACGGGCACGCGGCCGATGAACTCGGGGATGAGGCCGTACTTGAGCAGGTCCTCGGGCATCACGTCGCCGAACACGTCGTTGTCGTCCGGCGAGTGCAGGGGCGCCCCGAAGCCGATCCCCTTGCGCCCCGAGCGCGCGGTGATGATGTCCTCGAGCCCCGCGAACGCGCCGGCCACGATGAACAGCACGTTCGTCGTGTCGATCTGGATGAACTCCTGGTGCGGGTGCTTGCGGCCGCCCTGCGGCGGGACGGACGCCGTCGTGCCCTCGAGGATCTTCAGCAGCGCCTGCTGCACTCCCTCGCCCGAGACGTCGCGCGTGATCGACGGGTTCTCCGCCTTGCGGGCGACCTTGTCGACCTCGTCGATGTAGATGATGCCCGTCTCGGCCTTCTTGACGTCGTAGTCGGCGGCCTGGATGAGCTTGAGGAGGATGTTCTCCACGTCCTCGCCGACGTAGCCGGCCTCGGTGAGCGCCG
>JAAZAC010000232.1 GCA_012514545.1 Actinomycetales bacterium
CGGCCCGGACGACGCCCGCCGCGCCGTCGGCCCCGGCGGCCCCCGCGCCCGGCCCCGGCGACGACGAGGGCCCGCCCTGGGACGTCCCGCCCGCGGACGAGCCCCCGCCCGATGACGCCCCGCCGCCCGAGGCGCCGGCACCGCGCCGGGGGGCCCGGGCCGCTGCCGAGGCGGCGACCCGCGCCGCCGCCTCGCGCACGAACGGGCGCTCCGCCCGCGAGTCGGCCCCGGCCGCCCCGCGGGAGCCCGAGATCGACGCGAGCCCGGACGACCCGGACCTGGCCGACTCCGACCTCGTCGGCGCGCCGCTCGTGGCTCAGATGCTCGGCGGCACGGTCATCGACGAGGAGATCGAGGAGCAGTAGCCGCCCGCGGTCAGGCGAGCGCCTGCACGATCGTCGCGACGGCCAGGCCCAGCCCGGCGACCAGCACGACGGCCACCGCGACGGCCACCGCCCGGCGCCGCCGCCCGGTGGTGCCGGCGACGGCCCCGGCGAGCCCGACGAGCTGGGCCTCGGCCGTGGGACCGGGGTCGGTCGGGAGGACCGCGTCGGTGCTCTCGTACGGGTCCACGCGAGGCCTCCTCCTGCCGGTGCCCCCACTCTGCCCGATCGGGCGCGCCCGCCGTCGCAGTTCGGGCCGCGATCCCGCGGTGTCCCCGTCAGGCGGACGCGCCGGCCCGCGCGGACTCCCGCGCGGACGCTCGCTCGGCGGCCGTGCGCGACGTCCGCTCGAGGTAGTCGGCGATGGTCCGGCGGCTGCGGGTCAGGCAGGCGATGCGGTCGTCGAGCTCGCGCAGCTCGGCCGCGAGGAGGTCGGCGACCTCCAGGGGGCACGACGCGTCGGGGTCGCGGGCGAGCGTGTCCTCGAGGTCGAGGACCGCCTTGATGAGGCGCGTCGGCATGCCCGAGCGCACCATGAGCGCCACGCGCTGGGCCCGCGCGGCGTCCTCCTCGGTGTACTCGCGGTAGTCGTTCCCGGCCCGCCGGGGGAGCAGGAGCCCTTGCTGCTCGTAGTAGCGCAGCACGCGCGGGCTCACGCCCGCCCGTCGCGGTCGCCGTCGCGCTCGTCGCCGTGCCGGCGCTCGGCGCCCACCCCGCGGCCGCGCTCGCCACGACGACGGCCCGCCGCGTCGCCCCGGCCCCGCCCGCGCCCACACCGTAGGCTGAAGGGGTGTACGAGGGCGCGGTCCAGGACCTGATCGACGAGCTCGGGCGGCTGCCCGGCGTCGGGCCCAAGAGCGCCCAGCGCATCGCGTTCCACCTCCTCGCCGAGGACCCGGAGAACGTCGCGCGCCTCGTCCAGGTGATCAGCGACGTCAAGGCGCGCGTGCGCTTCTGCGAGGTCTGCGGGAACGTCGCCCAGCAGGAGCAGTGCCAGGTCTGCCGCGACCCGCGGCGCTCGACGTCGGTCATCTGCGTCGTGGAGGAGCCGAAGGACGTCGTCGCGATCGAGCGGACCCGGGAGTTCCGGGGCCGGTACCACGTGCTCGGCGGGGCCATCAACCCGATCGCGGGCGTCGGCCCGGACGACCTGCGGATCGCCCAGCTCATGTCCCGCCTGGCGTCGGGCGAGGTCACCGAGGTCATCCTGGCGACCGACCCGAACGTCGAGGGCGAGGCGACGGCCACCTACCTGGCGCGCCTGCTCGTGCCCATGGGCATCACGGTGACGCGCCTCGCGTCCGGGCTCCCGGTGGGCGGCGACCTCGAGTACGCGGACGAGGTCACGCTCGGGCGCGCGTTCGAAGGACGGAGGCGGATCAGTGCCTGACATCCCACGCATCCACCCCGACGGCGTCGGCCACGACGGCCCGGACGGGGCCGCCGAGCCCGTGCCGGACGACCTGCGCGAGCTCGCCGACACCACGGCCACCGAGGTCCGCCGCTTCCTCTCCACCGTCACCGAGGTCGCCGCGGGGACCAACCCCGAGGTCGCGATCCCGCTGCTGCTCCTCGCCGTGTCCGACCTCCTCGCGGCCGGGGCCCGCCTGGGCGCGGTCGTCGACGTCGTGCCCTCCGAGCGCTTCGAGCCCGACGTCGGGCCGGACGACGACCTCGACCCCCTCGGCGCCGCCCTCGAGAACCTCTTCGAGGGGATCGACGAGTACGCGGAGGTCGAGGACCCGGTGCTCGAGCCGACGGTCGTGACGTCGAGCATCTCGAGCGACCTCGTGACGATCGCGGCGGCGCTCGCGCAGGGGCAGCGCCACCACGAGGCGGGCCAGCTCCTCGAGGCGCTGTGGTGGTGGCAGTACTCGTACCTCGCCAACTGGGGCGAGCGGGCGTCGTCGCTCCTGCGCGTCCTCCAGGGCGTCCTCGGTCACCTGCGGCTCGACGTCGACGACGACGTCGCCGCCGAGGCCGAGTTCCAGGCGCTGCACGGCGAGTAGCCCGTGGGCGCCCGGTGACGGACGTCGGCGGCCTCGCCGACCTCGCCGGCACCACCGTCGCCCTCCTCGTGCTCACCGCGTTCGCCGCGGGCTGGGTGGACGCGGTCGTCGGGGGCGGCGGCCTCCTCCAGCTGCCCGCCCTGCTGCTCGTGCCCGGCATGGCGCCGGTCCAGGCGCTCGCGACGAACAAGCTCGCGAGCGTCATGGGCACCTCGGTCAGCGCCGCCACCTACTACCGCCGCGTCCGGCCCGACCTGCGCACCGCGCTCCCGACGGCGGTCGCGGCCCTCGCGGGGTCCGCGGGCGGCGCGGCGCTGGCCACCTGGCTGCCCGGCGAGGCCATCACGCCGATCGTGCTCGTCGCGCTCGTCGGCGTCGGGACGTGGACGGCGGTGCGGCCCGAGCTCGGCCGCACGACGGCGCTGCGCTGGAGCGGCGGGCGCCACTACGGCGCGGCGGCCGGCATCGGCCTCGTCATCGGCGCCTACGACGGCCTGGTCGGGCCCGGGACGGGCACGTTCCTCGTGTTCGCGTTCGTCGGGGTCCTCGGCTACGCCTTCCTCGACGCCTCCGCCAAGGCCAAGATCGTCAACGCGGCGACGAACCTCGGGGCGCTCGTCGTGTTCGCGCTCGCCGGGGCGCCGGTGTGGGCCCTGGGCCTGCTCATGGGCGCGGCGAACGTCGCGGGCGCCTACCTGGGGGCGCGGATGGCCGTGGCCCGGGGGAGCGGGTTCGTCCGGGCGGTGTTCCTCGTCGTCGTGGCCGCCCTGGTGGTGCGGCTCGGCTGGGACGTGCTGACCCGCTGACCGCCGACGGCCGGCGCCGGTCAGAGCCCGCTGCCGGCGTTCCCGAAGAGCGGCTCGAGCGCGTCCCAGCGCGAGATCTCGCACCCGTTGGTGCGGTCGAACCTGGCGGTGACGCCGACGCCGCCGACCGTGCCCGTGACGGTGGCCCTCTGCGGGCCGCCCCAGATCTCGGTGCAGGCCACGTCCCGCGGCGTGGGCGCGAACGCGTCCGCACCGCCCGCGGCCGCGATCGCGCCGCACGCGGCCTCGGCGTCGGGGTGGTCGCCGCCGGTCGGGGAGCAGGTGAGCGTCCACGTCGTCGTCGCGCCCTCGCCGGTCGCGTCGACGACGACGGTCAGGTCGGCGGCGACGGGCTCGACGGGCTCGCGCGGCGTGGGGGACGCGCCGCCGCCCGGGCCGTCGTCGGAGACCGGGTCGTCGGGGGAGACCGGGCTGTCGGGGGAGACGGTGGCGTCGTCAGCGGCGCCGGGGTCGGCGTCGCCGCCGCGCAGGCTCTGGCACCCGGCCGGGCCGAGCGCCGCGGCGAGGACGACGGCGAGGGCGAGGGCCCGGCGTCGGGCGCCGGGGCGGGCGGTGCTGGGGCGCATCGGGGTCTCCTTCCACCCCGTCTGTGTCGTGAGCGGCCCGGATCCGTCAGGGCCCGCCGTCGGGACCGGGCCGGGCCGGGGCCCACATGACGGAAATCGGACGGGCGCCGAGGCGGGGCCGACTATCCTCGACCGCACATCGCGGCGGCGACGGTGGCGCCGCTCCCGTGGCCCGTCGGGCCGCTCGTCCAACCCGGAGCCTGTCGTGGGTCTGATCGTGCAGAAGTACGGGGGTTCGTCCGTGGCGGACGCCCCGGCGATCAAGCGCGTCGCGAAGCGCATCGCCGAGACGCGGCGGGCGGGGCACGACGTCGTCGTCGTGGTCTCCGCGATGGGCGACACCACCGACGAGCTCATCGACCTGGCCAACGCGATCACCCCGATGCCGCCCGCGCGGGAGATGGACATCCTGCTCACCGCGGGCGAGCGCATCTCCATGAGCCTGCTCGCGATGGCGATCGCCAACCTCGGCGTCAGCGCGCAGTCGTTCACGGGCCAGCAGGCCGGCGTCATCACCGACGAGGCGCACGGCCGCGCGCGGATCCTCGAGGTGCGGGCCGACCGGATCACCCAGGCGCTCGCCGACGGGCACGTCGCGATCGTCGCGGGCTTCCAGGGGGTCAACCCCACGACGAACGACGTGACGACGCTGGGCCGCGGCGGCTCCGACACGACCGCCGTCGCGCTCGCGGCGGCGCTCGGCGCCGAGGTCTGCGAGATCTACACCGACGTCGACGGCGTGTTCAGCGCCGACCCGCGGATCGTGCCGACCGCGCGCAAGCTCGACCGCGTCACCTACGAGGAGATGCTCGACCTCGCCGCGAGCGGCGCGAAGGTGCTCATGCTCCGGTGCGTCGAGTTCGCCCGCCGCTACCACGTGCCTCTCCACGTGCGCTCGTCGTTCTCGGGACGCGAGGGCACGCTGGTGACCGACCCCGTCGAGGGAGAAGGACAGATGGAACAGCCGATCATCTCCGGAGTCGCGCACGACCCGAGCGAGGCGAAGGTGACGGTCGTCGGCGTGCCCGACGTGCCCGGCACGGCGGCCTCGGTGTTCGAGGCGGTCGCGGCGGCCGGCGTGAACGTGGACATGATCGTCCAGAACGTCTCCGCGGCGCAGACCGGCCTCACCGACATCTCCTTCACCCTCCCGTCGGCCGACGGGCCCAAGGCCACCGCCGCGCTGCAGGCGGTCAAGGAGCAGCTCGGCTACGAGTCGCTGCAGTACGACGACCAGATCGGCAAGCTCTCGCTCATCGGGGCGGGCATGAAGAGCCACCCCGGCGTCTCCGCGAAGCTCTTCGGGGCGCTGCGCGACGCCGGCATCAACATCGAGATGATCTCCACCTCGGAGATCCGGGTGTCCGTGATCACGCGGGCCGACCAGCTCGAGGACGCGGTCCGCGCCGTGCACACGGCGTTCGGGCTGGACGCCGAGGAGCAGGAGGCCATCGTGTACGGCGGGACGGGGCGCTGAGCCATGGGTGACAGGAACGGTCTGAACGTCGCCGTCGTCGGCGCGACGGGGCAGGTCGGCGGCGTGATGCGCCGCATGCTCGTGGAGCGCGACTTCCCCGTGGCGCAGGTGCGGTACTTCGCGTCGGCCCGGTCCGCCGGGCGCACGTTGCCCTGGCGCGACACCGAGGTGGTGGTCGAGGACGTCGCCACGGCGGACCTCGCGGGCATCGACGTCGCGCTGTTCTCCGCGGGTGCGACGACGTCCCGCGTCCAGGCGCCGCGGTTCGCCGAGGCGGGCGCGATCGTCATCGACAACTCGTCCGCGTGGCGACGCGACCCGCAGGTCCCGCTGGTCGTCGCCGAGGTGAACGGCGACGAGGTCGCGAACACCCCGCTGGGCATCATCGCGAACCCCAACTGCACGACCATGGCTGCGATGCCGGTGCTCAAGCCGCTGCACGACGCCGCGGGGCTGCGCCGGCTCGTCGTGTCCACCTACCAGGCGGTGTCCGGCAGCGGGCTCGCGGGCGTGGCCGAGCTCGAGTCCCAGGTGCGGGCCGCCGTCGAGCAGGACGTCGCCGCGCTCACGCACGACGGGCGCGCGGTGACGTTCCCCGAGCCGGTGAAGTACGTGCGGCCGATCGCGTTCGACGTCCTCCCGCTCGCCGGGTCGATCGTCGACGACGGCAGCGGGGAGACCGACGAGGAGCAGAAGCTGCGCCACGAGTCGC